>JAHZNX010000068.1 GCA_020028375.1 Betaproteobacteria bacterium
GTGAACGCGATGGTCGAAGCTGTCGTCAGGCGCTTCGGCCGGCTGGATATCCTGGTGCTCAACGCCTCGGTGCGGAAGGAGACGCCGTTCATCGACATGAGCTTCGAGGAATGGAGGAGCCTCACTGCGGTCACGCTCGACGGCTCCTTTCATTGCGTGAAGGCGAGCCTGCCGCACCTCATCAAGGCCGGCGGCGGCGCGATCGTGACGATCGGCGGCATGACCGCGCTCTCCGGTGCAAAACGCAGGGTCCATGGATCGGTCGGGAAATTCGGGCTCTACGGTTTCACGAGGGCGCTCGCGAAGGAGCTGGGCGAGCAAAAAATACGCGTCAATTGCGTCGCGCCCGGCCAGATGAACACGCCACGGACGGCGGGTCGCTCCGCGCGCCCGGAGGCCGCCACCACCGTCCCCCTGGGACGTCTCGTCGAGCCCGAGGAAATCGCCAGCACCGTGCGCTTCCTGTGCGGCCCCGGTGCCGCGATGATCAGCGGACAGCTGATCTACGTGGACGGCGGCCAGCAGATGTTCTAGAAGCGCCTGACAAGATGAACTCCCCTCCTTACCAAGGAGGGGTGGATGCGAAGCAGACGGGGTGGTTTGGAATCTCGGCGCGCTCCCACCACCCCGGCGCCAGTGGCGCCACCCCTCCTCTGGCAGGAGGGGATCGAACCGAGGAGGATCACGTGAAAATGACCGCAACAACACTCCTGGCGGCGGTGTTTGCGTTAGCGGGGAGCGCGTGGGCGCAGGCCCCTTCGACAGGCCCTTCGACGGAGCTCAGGACAGGCTCAGGACAGGGATATCCCACGGGGTCGATGCGGATCGTGGTGCCCTTCGCCCCGGGCGGCTCGACCGACATCATGGCGCGCACCGTGGCGCAGCAGCTGACCGAGCGCTATCGCCAGCAGGTGCTGGTCGAGAACCGCCCCGGCGCGAGCGGCACGATCGGCACCGCCTTCGTCGCGAAGTCGCCGCCCGACGGGCACACGATAATGCTGGTGCAGTCGAGCTTCGTGTCCAATCCGAGCCTGTTCAAGAACCTGCCCTACAACCAGTCGCGCGATCTCACGCCGGTGACCAATCTCGCGACCGGGCCGCTCAACCTGACCGTGCACCCCGCGCTGCCCGCGAAGACCGTCAAGCAGCTGATTGCGCTCGCCCGGAAGCACCCGGAGGAAATCAATTACGGCTCGCCGGGCGAAGGCTCGATCTCGCGGCTCGCCTGCGCGCTCTTCAACGAGATGGCCGGCGTCAAGATGACGCATGTCCCGTACAAGGGGTCGGGCGCCGCCATTGCCGATATGCTGAGCGGACAGGTCCAGTTCTACGCGCCGAACCTCTTTCTGAGCCTGCCTTTCGTGCGGGCGGGGAAGCTCCATTCGCTGGGCGTGACGACCCCGCAGCGCTCGCCCATCGCGCCCGACCTGCCGACGATCGCCGAGAGCGGGCTGCCCGGCTACGAGGTCTCGACCTGGTTCGGCATTTTCGTGCCGGGCGGGACACCGCGCGCCGTGGTGATTCAGCTGAACCAGGCGCTCGCGCAGATCGTGAAGTCTCCCGTCATGCAGGAGCGGCTCGCCAGGGACGGGCTGACCGCCGTCGCGAGCACGCCCGAGGAATTCGCGAAGGAAGTCGCCCGCGATACCGAGAAGTACGGCAAGGTCATCCGCGCCCTCGGCATCCAAGCCCAATAAGCTGGAGGGACGACTTCAACATTCCCCTCCTGCCTGAGGAGGGGTGCCTGCGGAGCAGGCGGGGTGGTGGGAGTCGAATGACGAACTGATAGGGGGAACTCATGAGGATCCACAGCTGGATATTCATAGTTGGAGCGTTGGCGGTGATGCCATGCGCGAGCGCGCAAACGCTGGTGACAGAGCGCTCGATTTCGGTCGAGGCGGCGCAGGAGGCGGCGCGGACCGCGCTCGAGCACTGCCGCAAGGAAGGCCACCGCGTGACGGTGACCGTGCTCGACCACGCGGCACGCACCAAGGCGATCCTGCGCGATGACGGCGCGAGCCCGCACAGCGTGCAGCACAGCATGAACAAGGCCTACACCGCCCTCACCTACCGCGAGCCGTCGGGGGACTTTGGCAAGCGCGCGACCGGCAGCCCGACGGGTGCCGGTGCCCTTCACCTCGACAAGGTCGCCACCGCGGCGGGCGGCCTTCCCATCCGCGCCGGCAACGACGTCGTCGGCTCGATCGGCGTCTCGGGCTCGCGCGGCTCACCCGGCTCGCCCGGCGGCGCGACCGACACCCGGTGCGCGCAGGCGGGCATCGACCGCATTGCGCAAGGACTCGGGGGATGAACCGCGAACGGCGAGCGACGAACTCTAGGGAAGGAACTGGCCGCCGTTGACGTGCAGCGTGTGGCCGGTGATGAAACCCGAGCCGGGCAGGCACAGGAAATGCACCGCGCCCGCGATGTCTTCGGAAACGCCCATGTGACCCACCGGCGGCACCATGCCGGAATCGGACAGTTCGCCGGAGCTCGCGGAGCGCTCGCCCCCGATGCGGCCCGGACTGACGCAGTTGACCGTGATATTGTGCTTCGCGTACTCGGAGGCGAGCCCGCGCGTGAATCCCTCCACCCCCGCTTTCGCGGTGCTCACGTGCACCCGCCCGATGTAGCTCGGCGCGTGGTGGCCCACGCCGCTCACGTTGACGATGCGCCCCCAGCCGTTCTTGAGCATGTAGGGAATCGCCGCGCGCGCGCAGAAGAAGGAGCCGTCGAGGACAATGTCCAGGATGTGCCGCCACTCGGCGGTGGTCATCTCGGCGAAGGGCACGTTGCCGCGGTCCGCGGCGTTGTTGACGAGGATGTCCACGCGCCCGAAGCGGGCCGCGACCTCGTCGAACATCCTGCGCACCGCGTTCTCGTCGGTGATGTCGGCGACGCAGGCGAGCGACTTGCGGCCGATGCGCTCGATTTCCGCGCGCACCTTCTCCGCCTCGTCGCGCGACCGGCGCGTGTTGATCACCACATCAGCGCCCTCGCGCGCCAGCGCGAGCGCGATGGCGCGCCCGTTGCGGCGCACCGCGCCGGTGACGAGTGCGACTTTCCCTTCCAGTTGCCCGCTCATGTGCCTGATTGATCCTTTAATAGAATGATGCGGGCTCTATGATATACATTACGCAAAACACGAGGAGGAGGCGTTCATGAACTCCGTCACCGCCGCACGCATCGCCTGCGCCACGCTCGCCGCCGCCGCCGCCGGGGTCGCTTTCGCGCAAGCTCCTGCGACAGGCTCAGAGCCCGCCCTGAGCCCGTCGAAGGGACAGGCTTATCCCAGCAAGCCGGTGCGGCTGGTCGTGCCGTCGTCGGCCGGCGGCGGCACCGATATCGTCGCCCGCATCATCGCGCCCGAGCTCTCGAAGCGCCTCGGCCAGCAGGTCGTCATCGACAACCGCCCCGGCGCCGGCACCATGATCGGCATCGAGGTCGCGGCGAAATCCCCGGCCGACGGCTACACGCTGCTGATGGGGCTTTCGACGCTGGCGATCAACTCGGCGCTCTACAAGAAGGTCCCCTACGATCCGCAGCGCGACTTCGCGCCGATCACGCAGGCGGTGTCCTCGGCGAGCATCGTCGTCGTGCACCCGTCGGTGCCGGTGAATTCGCTGAAGGAGCTGATCGCGTTCGCGCGCGCGCGGCCGGGGCAGTTGAACTACGCGTCGGCGGGCAACGGCACCTACCCGCACATGACGATGGAGCTGCTGCTCTCGATGGCGAAGCTCAAGATGGTGCACATCCCGTACAAGGGCACCGCGCCCGCCATGATCGACATGCTCGCCGGGCAGGTCTCGACCATGGCCGCGACCGTGCTGACCGGCATGCCGCACATCCGCAGCGGCCGCCTGCGCCCGCTCGGCATCACGAGCCTCGCGCGCGCCGGCGCCGCGCCCGAGATTCCGACCATCGCGGAGGCGGGGCTTCCCGGCTACGAGTCCGTGCAGTGGTACGGGATGCTTGCCCCCGCGAAGACGCCCAGGGAGATCGTCACCCGGCTGCACGCGGAGGCGACCGGTGTCCTGAAGCAGCCTGAGGTCAAGGCGCGGCTCGCCGCCGACGGCGCCGACACGGTGGGGAGCTCACCGGATGAATTCACCCGCTACATCCAGAGCGAGCTCGTCAAGTGGGCGAAGGTCGCGCGCGACGCCGGTATACAGGCTGAGTGACGAGATAAAGGTGACGAGGTAAAGGTGACGAGATAAGGGTGACGGGTTAAAAGCGGTTATTCGTCACCATTACTCGTCACCCGTAATCGTCACCCGTAATCGTCACTTCTTTCCGAGGCCGATCGCGTCGATGAACTCCTGCCGCGCGACCTTTTCCTCGGCGAGATACTTCGCGAATTCCGCGCTGCCCATCCAGCGGTCCTCGTAGAGGTTATTGACCGCGTATTCCCGCCAGCGCGTGCTCTTGTGCACCTTTTCGAGCAGCGCTTCCATGGCGGCGGCCGCTTCCTTCGGCACGCCGGCGGGCATGACGAAGCCGCGCCCGGTGCCGATCTGGATCTTGTAGCCGAGCTCGATCAGCGTCGGCACGTCGGGCAGCGCGGGCATCCGCTGCTCGGTGGTCACCGCCAGCACCCGCATCTTTTTCGCCTCGATGTGCGCCCACGCCTCGCTCACGTTTTCCGTGGTGAACGGCACGTGCCCGCCCAATACCGACAGCACCGCCTCCGAGCCCGCCTTGAAGGTGACGAACTTGAAGCGGGTGCCGGTCTCCCGCTCCAGGCGCCAGAGCATAATCCGCGCGGTGCCGGTGGCCGAGGTCACGGCGCACACGATCGCATCGGGCTGGCTTTTCGCGTCGTCGATCAAGTCCTTGAAGCTCCGGTAATTCGAATCGGCGTTGACGATGATCCCTTGGGGGTCGCGCGCAAAGAACGCGAGCGGCGTGAAGTGCTCGAGCCCGAGATCGAGGTCGGTCCGCGCGGCCGCCGTCAGGAACGAGCCGGTCGCGATCGTGAGCACCGTGTGCGGATCGCCGCGCTTGCCCTTGGTGTAGGTGAACGCGATCACGCCGGCGCCGCCGGGGCGGCTCTGGACGACGAGCGGCTGCGAGACCAGCTTGTCGCGGGTCATGATCTCGGTCACGACGCGCGCGAACACGTCGGTGCCGCCGCCCGGGTTGACGTGCACAATGAATTCGACCACCCGGGACGGATAGGCCTGCCCTGAGCCCGTCGAAGGGGTCTGCGCCGGCGCCGCCGCGGCGCACCCGAGGGCTGCGGCGCCCAGCGCCGCGACGAGAGGGTTGCGGAAGCATCCGTTCTTCGTGGTCATGAGGTCTCCTTGTCTGAGGGCTTGAGGGCCGGCCGGTCCAGCTCCCCGATTGCGCCCGTTCGCGTTGACACATTGTCACTCAAAGCCGGTCATTTCGTCACCGCCCCGGGTCGTTTGATACGGGCCGCCCGGTGGATTAGGATGGTGCGACCCATCAATTAACCAGGCCGGGGGTCCCCGCCGGGAGGTTGCGCATGGCACCCAGGAAGAAAGCGAAGGCGAAACGCAGGAAAGCGCCGGCAAGGAAGCCGGCAGCACGCAAGAAGACGGCAAAGAAGGCGGCAAAGAAGCCGGCGAAACGGGCGCCGGTCCGGCGCGCGGCGCCCAAGGCGAAGCTGCCCGCAGCGCGGCCGGCGGCGCCCAGACCGGCGCCAGTCAGCCCGGCGTCCATGGCTCCCCCCGGCGAGCGCATCGGTGTCGTGACCCACTACTACAGCCACCTCTCCGTCGCGGTCGTGAAGCTGGAAGCGGCGACGCTGCGGGTCGGCGACACCATCCACCTCCGCGGCCATACCACCGACTTCAAGCAGCGGGTCGATTCCCTGCAGGTCAACCACGCGCCCGTCCAGGAGGCGGGGCCCGGTGACGATTTCGGGCTCAAGGTGCGCGAGCACGCGCGCGAGCACGACGTCGTCTACAAAGTCTGATAACGCGTGACGGCTGACAGCTGACGGCTACGTGGCGACGTAGCCGGACGGCGTGCCGAGAATGGTGGTCCGCTCCATGTGCCGCAGCTGCGTCTCGTCGAAGTCGCCGAGCGCCTGGTGCATGACGCAGCGGTTGTCCCACGCGAGGATGTCGTTCTTCCGCCATTGATGGCGATAGAGGAATTCCGGCTGCGTGGCGTGCCGCACCAGGTAGTCGATGAGCGGCTGGCTCTCTTCCTCCGACATGCCGTCGAAGCGCTTCACCTTTTCCCCGATGTAGAGCGCCTTTCTGCCGGTCTCGGGGTGCACCCGCACCACCGGCTGCGCGACCGGCGGGTTGATGCGCTTCTGCTCCTCGGCGCGGACGATTCCAGTCGTCTCGTTCGCGAGCTTCCTCGTGCCGGACAGGTGAATGCCGTGCAGGTCGGCGATCAGCTTCTTCATCCCGCCGGATAACGCGTCGTACGCCGCGTACATGTTGGCAAACAGGGTGTCGCCCCCGACCTCCGGCACCTCGTAGCTCTTCAGGAGTGAGCCGAGCGACGGCCCTGTGGTGAACGACATGTCGGAATGCCACTGCCGGCCGGTGTACTTGGTATCGGAAGGCGAGCCGTCAGGCTTGGGCTCGTTGGTGACCATCAGGAGCTCGGGGTGGTCGGGATGGCGATCGCGCGGCAGCGTTTCGTGCCGGTCGAGCGCGCCGAAGCGGCGGCTGAACTCGATGTGCTGGCTGCGCGTGATGTCCTGGTCCCGGAACAGCAGGATGCCGTGCCCGAGAAACGCCTGGTAGATCTCGCCGAAGGTCGACTCGCTCATCGGCATCGCGACGTCCACGCCGCATACCTCCGCGCCGAGCGCGTACGAAAGTTTGCGAAGCTTGAGCGCCACCGATGCTCCTGCGCCCGCGGAGGGCGGAGCAGGTTCCAAGCGCATTATGCTTGGATGCGACCCCGAAGCGGGATGCAGCGCCGCAATTGTCCGCGTGCTTGTGTGCGCCTCCACGGTCGCATCCCCGGAAACCGGGGCCCCTGCTCCACGTTTCGGCGCACCGTTTGCAGATGCAATCATATCCCTGCCGGGGCACGGCGCGATAGCGCGGGTCGTTTGACCGGTTATCGGGGTTGCGCTAACGTCGCGCGGGACCGGCTGCCGGCTCCGGAGCCGGGAAAAACGAGGAGGCATCATGCTTCGAACCTGGACGCAGCTCACAGCACTCGCCGTCGTCGCGGCCATGGCTGCATCCGTATCCGCGCAAAACTATCCGGTCCGGCCCATCCGCCTGCTGGTTCCGTTCGGCCCGGGCGGCGTCGGGGACATCACGGCACGGGTGGTCGCGCAGAAGATGGGCGCTTCGCTCGGCCAGCAGATCGTCGTCGACAATCGGCCCGGCGCCGGCGGCATCGTCGCGAGCGAGATCGTGGCGAAAGCCGCGCCCGACGGCTACACGCTGCTTTTGCTCAACAACGCGCACGCGGTCAGCATGTCGCTGTTCAAGTCCCTGCCCTACGACACGTTGAGGGACTTCACGCCGATCTCATCCATCTCCACCTTCAGCATCGTGCTGCTCGTGAATGCGGATTCTCCGATCAGGTCGGTGAAGGATTTCATCGCGACCGCGAAGGCAAGTCCGGGCAAACTCAATGTCGGCACCATCCAGATCGGGGCGACCCAGCACCTCTCGTCCGAGCTCTTCAAGTCGATGGCCGGCATCGACACGGTTCACATTCCTTTCACCAACACCGGCGCGGTGCTGACCGGGCTGCGCGGAGGGAGCGTGCAGGTCGCCTTCGAGTTCATCGCGCCGGTCGTGGGCCAGGTCAAGGCGGGCGCCCTGAGGGCGCTCGCGGTCAGCACGCGCTCCCGCTTCGCGGGCCTCCCCGATGTTCCCGCCGTGCACGAGGCCGGGGTGCCCGGCTATGAAGTGATGTCCTGGAACGGATTCGCGGCGCCTGCCGGCACGCCGCAAGCGGTCATCAACCGTCTCAACAAGGCGATCGTCGAGGCACTCGCAATGCCCGACGTCAAGCAGCGCTTCGCGGAACTTGCAGTGGACACCCGCCCCGATACACCCGAGGGCTTCCGCAAGCTCGTGGCCTCTGAAATTACCAAGTGGAAGAGCGTCATCGAGAAGGCAGGCATCCCCCGGCAGTAGGCAGCACTGGACGTCGCGCGATGGTGAGGCGCGGCAAAGGAGGAGACATGAAACCGAAACCCGTGTACCAATCTCTGATGCGGGGCGTCGTAGCCGCCGCCGCGCTCGCCGCCTCCGGGTCGCTTGCGCAAAGCTTCCCCTCGCGGCCGATCGAGCTCGTAGTGCATACGTCCCCGGGCGGGGGTACCGACATCATCGCGCGCGTGGTAGCGGAAATCCTCACGCGCGAAAAGCTCGTCGGCCAGCCCGTCAACGTCATGAACCGCCCGGGCGGCGCCGGCGCTATCGCCTACACCTACTTCAAGGGCAAGCGCGGCGATCCGCACACCATCATGACGGTCGCCAGCATGACGCTGCTCGTGCAGACCACGCGGCCCGAGATGGGGATGGGACTCGACCACTTCACTCCGCTCGCGTTCCTCGCCCAGGACCCGCAGGCGGTGATGGTAGCCGCCGACTCGCCGTTCCAGAGCTTCGCGGATCTCGTGGACGCGGGCAAGCGGGAGCCCAATTCGCTGGCCGCAAGCGTGGCCTCGCCCGGCGGAACCGCTCGCATGCTGCTCTGGTTGATCGAGCGCGAGACCGGCGCCCGCTACAAGATGGTCTCGTTCAAGAGCGGCGCCGACGCCATCCTTCCCGTCATGGGCGGCCACACGCACTTCACGACCGAGAACATCAGCGAGGGGCACGGCGCGGTCGAGGCAAAGAAGCTGCGCGTGCTCGCCGTGTCCTCGGCGCAGCGCCTCCGGGTCGTCCCGGACGTCCCGACCCTGAAGGAGCTCGGCTACAACATCCACATTGGCACGGGACGCGGCTTTGCGATGCCGGCCGATGTCCCGAAGGAGGCGGCCGCCCGGATGCAGGCTATCCTCGAGCGCGTCTATCACAGCGCAGCGTGGAGGGAGCACGCCGAGCGCAGCATGTACGAGAACATCTGGATGAGCGGACCCGACTACGCCGCGCACCTCGCGCAGCGGCGCGCGCTGGTGCTGGAGTTCCTGCAGTCGATCGGGATTGCGCCAAAGCCCTGATCGATTCAGGCAGGATGCCTCGGTTCAACTTCCAGCTGCACACCGACCGCATCGCGCCCAAGGCGGAAGGCCGGCTGCCCGCCTGC
>JAHZNX010000306.1 GCA_020028375.1 Betaproteobacteria bacterium
CGGCGAGCGCCACGAATCCCCGCCGCGCAAAGCGCTCCGCCCAGTCCCGGTTTCGCGTGAAAAGCCGGCCGCTCGAGGTGAACATGCCGCTGCAACCGTGCATCAACACCACCGCCGGGCGGCGCTCGCCGCGGCGCGCCGGCGCGGCGGGCTCAAAGAGAATCCCCGACAACTCCACGTCCGGCCCGGGGAACCGCACCGCCTGCTCGCGGACCGGCACTTTTGTCACCGTTGCTGGCGCGGTAGGCGGCTTCGTCGCGCAGCCGACAGCCCAGAACGCAACGAACACCAGCAGCACGACCCAGCTGAATGAATCTCGCCCCATGTTCTTCTACTTCCCCCCCACTTCCCGGGTCCAGCGGATGATCTCGTCCGCCGAAGCGGTGGGTGTGCCGGTGTGGTCGGCGTTCGGTTCGTACAGCCGGGTCAACGGATTGTCCGGGAGCGAGTGGAACAACGAGAGGGTCGCCTTGCGCAGCGCGGGACGCTCCCCAAGCCCTACGATCCACAGGATCGGAACTCGCGGATTTGCGGCGCGCGCGGCGCGCTGCATGTTCATCGCGCCCTCCGGCTCGAACCATGTGAGGTAGACGGCGGGGGCGGCAACGACCGGATACACGCCCGGGGCTCCCTCGTAATCCTCAAGCCTCGCGGGTTCATTCCCCTTGCCTTCCGCGACCAGCCTGCGCGCGCGGGCTACCGACTGGCCGAGTTGCTCGCGAAACACGCGATTCCCGACATCGCCCCCCGGCGCCATGCCGATGACTCCGTCAATGCCCTGTCTTCCCGCCATATGGAGGGCGAACACTCCACCCTGGCTGTGACCCGAAACGAACACTTTCTTGGCCCCTTTGGCGCGCAGGTCTGCAACCGCAGCCTCGACCTCCTGCGCGCCGCGCTCGACGGTTACGTCGTAATTCCGCCTGCCGGACCAAGGCATTTCGAGGTTGGCGACGAGGTAACCTTTCCCCTCCAGCGTCTGGGCGAGTGTTGCGACATACCCCGTCGGCCTTCCTCCCTTGCCGTGCATGATCACAACACCTATCGGGTCCGCCTGGGCCGTTGCCCGAAGCGGCACGGTGGCAGCGAGCGCAGCCAGGATGAGCTGCGCAATGAACCGAGCAATCGAGGTCATGCCAAATTCAATCGACGCACAGGTCAGCGGACTTGACCACCTTCGCCCACAGTATGGGAAATAGGGCTCCGTCCCCAAATTCCGCCAGTCAGGCGCCCTCTGCCGCCTGGGGATTCCACTGCCCCTTGCGCATGCGCGTGATCGTGACGCTCTTGAACATGCCCGCTTTCGTAAACGGGTCACCGTCCGAAAAAGCTTCGGCTTCGGCACGGCTTTGCACGTTGATGATCAACATGCTGCCAATGACCCCTTTGCCATCGTCGGTCAGCGTCGCGCCCGAGACAACCAGTATGTCTTTCCGACTATGGAGATAATCGAGGTGCGCTTGCAAGTCTTTTTCACGCATTGCGGCGAAGTTCGGGGCTGCTACGCGGGAGATGGCCCAGAGCATGGATGGTCTCCTCTCAAGTTTCGACGGCGGCGAAATGACGCGGTGATGGGTAACGTAGGAACGGGGACGGAGCCCTATTTCCCATATTTCGCCGCGATTCGCTCAAGGAAATAGGACTCCGTTCCTATATCACCCCGCTAGGGCCGCAGCTCGGAGGCGCGGATCATCCAGTTGCCCCCGGAGGCGTCCTGCGAGGTCGCGACGATCCCGGTGGCCGAGTTGCGGTCGTGCGTGCACGCGCCCACGCCGATGCCGGTCACGCGGCGGCGTATCACCGGATTGCCCGCGCAGTCGCGCGCGAGGGCCGGGGGGTCGATGGAAGCGAGCTCGATTGCCACGCAGCCGTCGCCCACCGTCCCAACCTGGAAGTTCGTGTCGATGTGCGCTGGCGTGAATAGCGCAATCGGGGTTCCGTCGGCGGCGAGCGAGACGTCGGGCTGAAGAATCGTGTCATTGCCCAACTGTGTAGCCAGCGCATGGTCGGCCAGCTTGCCCGCATGTCGCCAGGTCCAGCTCGTCGGCACGCCAGACGGATTGGTCGCGAATACTTGCATGCTGGTGTTCACGTAGTCGGGCGTCGTTCCGATGAAGGCGAGGCATTCGACGACGAGGTACAGCGTCTGGTTGCGCGTGAAGAGCGTGGGATTGTTCAGTATCGCGCAATGCTGGATCGGCAAACCGGCAAGCTGGTCGAGGCGCACGTTCGGCAGGTAGACCGCCGCCGTTGTCGAAACGCCCAGCACCGTCTCGGACGCGCTGGCGAGGCCCGCCGGCGAAGCTGCCGCACCGATTCGCACATGCCAGCTCGTTGCGTACTTCGGGTTATAGCCGGTCTGGGGCCGCAGAAAATAGCGCAGGTGCGCACCGTACCAGGTGGATTGGCCGGCCGAGGCGATGCTCGCGAGCGACGCCGTTTCGGAGCTGATCCGCCCGATCTCGCAGCTGCCTTCGGGATCCGGCATCGCCACATCGGGCCAAAGCGTGCCGACGTGTGTAAACGTCATGCCGCCGTCGTCGCTGCGCGCGAGACGGTTTTCGGCCGCGGCCATCTGCACCGCGCTGCCATTACACGCCTGGCCTGCGACGACATGCGGCCAGGTATAGGCGAGCCAGACTCGTCCCGCGACGTCGGGATCACTCGCGAGCGACGGATCGGCAAATCCCTTGAACGTGCCGGGGTTGACGTCTGGCGCATCGCCCGCGATCTGAATCGCGTCGCAGCTGCCAGTGGTCGAGCAGTTCGCCTCGGCAACCGCGGGCGGTGCGCCGCACGCCACGGGGTCATCGCCACCATTGCAGGCGGTGGCGAGCAGGCATAGAAGCACCAGAACGCGTGTCCCAATGACCCGGATTGGTTGGCGCATGCTTGGGGGTCAGACCGAGGCGTCCCCTATTTAACTATGTATGTCCCCGGTTTACTCTTATGCTCGCCTGGACCCACCTATCGGCCGACGACGATCAAGATGCCGGATGCGATGGCAAGGATGGCCATCACAGTGCCCAATCCGGTGAAGCTGAATTGGAGCAGCGGTATCAGCCCGGTCAATATGAGCCAGACGGCCAATAACAACATCCCGATATTTGTTGTCAATTTCATTGGCAGACTCCTTTAATGATGATGACGAGATACGGGTGACGA
>JAHZNX010000069.1 GCA_020028375.1 Betaproteobacteria bacterium
CGCGAGTCCCGCCATGTTGCGGGCGTATTCGATGACGGCGAGCTGCATGCCGAGGCAGATGCCCAGATAAGGCACGCCGGTCTCGCGCGCGTAGCGGATCGCCTTGATCTTGCCCTCCACGCCGCGCTTGCCGAAGCCGCCCGGCACCAGGATTGCGTCCATGCTCTGCAGGCCGGCGGTGCCGTTCTTCTCGATGGTCTCCGAATCCACGTAATGGATCTTGACGCGGGCGCCGGTATGGATGCCGGCGTGGATCAGCGCCTCGGTCAGCGACTTGTAGGATTCGGTGAGGTCGACGTACTTGCCCACCAGCGCAATGTTGACGGTGCGCTGCGGATGCTCCAGCGCGTGGACCAGCCGCTCCCAGCTCGACAGATTGGCGGGCGGCGGGGTGAGGCCGAGCTTGCGGCACACGATGTCGTCGAGCTTCTGCGCGTGCAGCATGGCGGGAATCTTGTAGATGCTGTCGACGTCCACGGCCGAGATCACCGCCTCCACCGGCACGTTGGTGAAGAGCGCGATCTTCCTGCGCTCGTCCTCCGGCAGCGGGCGGTCGGCGCGGCCGAGCAGCACGTCGGGCTGGATGCCGATCTCGCGCAGCTCCTTCACCGAGTGCTGGGTGGGCTTGGTCTTGATCTCGCCGGCCGCCGCAACGTAGGGCACCAGCGTCAGGTGGACGAAGCAGCAGTTATCGCGCCCGAGCTCGATCCCCATCTGGCGGATCGCCTCGAGAAATGGCAGTGATTCGATATCGCCCACCGTGCCGCCGATCTCGACGATCGTCACCTGCGCCTCGCCCGCCCCGCGCCGGATGAACTGCTTGATCTCGTCGGTGATGTGCGGGATGACCTGCACGGTGCCGCCGAGGTAGTCGCCCCGGCGCTCCTTCCGGATCACGCTCTCGTAGATCTGGCCGGCGGTGAAATTGTTGCGCTTCGACATCTTGGCGTGCAGGAAGCGCTCGTAATGGCCGAGATCGAGGTCGGTCTCGGCGCCGTCCTCGGTGACGAAGACCTCTCCATGCTGGAACGGGCTCATTGTCCCCGGATCCACGTTGAGATAGGGATCCAGCTTGACCATCGAGATCTTGAGGCCGCGGGATTCAAGAATCGCGGCGAGAGAGGCGGCGGCGATGCCTTTGCCCAGAGAGGATACGACCCCACCCGTGACAAAGATGTATTTGTTGCTCATCGCATACGCCGGCGGTTTGCGTATTCTAGCGAAAATCGGCGTCGCGGCCAATGATTTGAACGCCCGGGCGGCTTGTTGACGAGGCGTTTAGGCTTTCTTTTTGCCTGTGCGACCTCTGACCCGATCACGGCAAGTATCGTATGACCTCGCGTCGGTCGCCCTCGCGTCTCCGCGGTCGCATCCCCGCAAGCGGGGCCCCTGCTCAACGCTTCGACGCGACCTCCTTTGCGAGATAAAGCCAGGTCTCGACGACCGTGTCGGGATTGAGGGAAAGGCTTTCGATGCCTTCTTCCACCAGCCACTTCGCGAGATCGGGGTGGTCGGACGGCCCCTGCCCGCAGATGCCGACGTACTTGCCCGCCCGCCGGCACGCCTGGATCGCGAGATGCAGCATCGCCTTCACCGCCGGATCGCGCTCGTCGAAATGCTCCGCGATGACGCCCGAATCGCGGTCGAGCCCGAGGGTCAGCTGGGTCATATCGTTGGAGCCGATGGAGAAACCGTCGAAATGCTCGAGGAAGCGGTCGGCGAGGATCGCGTTCGCCGGCAGCTCGCACATCATGATGACGCGCAGCCCGCCCTCCCCGCGCTTCAGGCCGTTGGCGGCGAGAGCATCGAGAACCTTCCGCGCCTCGGCCACGGTGCGTACGAACGGCACCATGATCTCGACGTTGGTGAGCCCCATGCCGTCGCGGACCTTCTTCAACGCGCGGCACTCGAGCTCGAAGCAATCCCGGAACGAGGGATCCAGGTAGCGCCCCGCGCCGCGGAAGCCGAGCATCGGATTCTCCTCCCGCGGCTCGTAGCGCGCGCCCCCGGTGAGGGCGGAATACTCGTTCGACTTGAAATCGGACAGGCGCACGATCACCGGCTTGGGCCAGAACGCCGCGGCGAGCGTCGCGACGCCCTCCGCGAGCTTCTCCACGTAGAACGTCACCGGGTCCGGGTAGCCGGCGCTGTGCTCCTCGACCGCAAGCTTGAGATCGGATCCGAGATCGGGATAGGCGAGCACCGCCCGGGGATGCACGCCGATCGTGCGCGCGATGATGAACTCGAGGCGCGCGAGCCCTACGCCTTCGTTGGGCAGGCGCTGGAATTCGAAGGCGAGCTCGGGATTGCCGACGTTCATGGTGATCTTCACCGGCGCCCTGGGCATGCCCCTCAGCGTGAGGTCGATGGCCTCCGCCTCGAGGATGCCACGGTAGACAAAGCCGGTATCGCCCTCGGCGCAGGAAACCGTGACCGGGCGCCCGTCCTTCAACACCTGGGTGGCGTCCCCGCAGCCCACCACCGCGGGTATGCCAAGCTCGCGCGCGATGATGGCGGCGTGACAGGTACGGCCGCCGCGGTTGGTGACGATCGCCGCCGCGCGCTTCATCACCGGCTCCCAATCCGGATCGGTCATGTCCGTCACCAGCACGTCGCCTTCGCGCACGTGCGACATCTCGGCGGCGTTGATAATCACGCGCACCGGGCCGGCTCCGATCCGCTGGCCGATGGCGCGGCCGGTCGCGAGGACCTCGGAGCGCTGCTTCAGCCGGTAGCGGCGCAGGGTGTCGAGCTTTTCCCTCGCCTTCACGGTTTCGGGACGCGCCTGCAGAATATAGATTTTGCCGTCGAGGCCGTCCCTGCCCCACTCGATATCCATCGGCCGCCGGTAGTGATCCTCGATGATCATCGCGGTGCGCGCCAATTCCTCCACTTCGGCGTCGTTGATCGAGAAGCGGCGCCGCTCGGCCTCCGGCACGTTCACGGTCGCGACCGACCGTCCCGCCTGTGCCGGCTCGGCGTACACCATCTTGACCGCCTTCGAGCCGAGACCCCGGCGCAGGATCGCCTGTTTTCCTTCGCGCACGGCGCGCTTGTAGACGTAGAACTCGTCCGGGTTGACCTTACCCTGCACCACCGTCTCGCCCAGCCCGTAGGAGGAGGTGATCAGGACGACCTGGTCGAAGCCCGATTCAGTGTCGAGCGTGAACATCACGCCGCTCGCCCCGAGGTCGCTTCTCACCATGCGCTGGATCCCAGCCGACAGGGCGACGTCTCCGTGCGTGTAGCCCTTGTGAACGCGGTAGGAGATGGCGCGATCGTTGTAGAGCGAGGCGAAGACCTGCTTCACGGCAGCAAGTAGCGGGTCCACCCCGCGCACGTTGAGGAAGGTTTCCTGCTGGCCGGCAAAGGACGCATCCGGCAGGTCTTCCGCCGTGGCGGAGGAGCGCACCGCGAAGGTCGCCTCCGCCCCCGCCCCGTCCGCCAGCCTGCGATAGGCATTCGCGATATCCTGCTGCAGCCGCGGGGGAATCTCCTGGGCCAGGATCCAGCTCCGTACCTCTTCGCCGGCGCGCACCAGCGCCGGGACGTCGGATACATCCAGCCCGCGCAGCCGCGCTGCGACGCGCTGGTCGAGCCGGCCCTGCGCCAGGAACTCGCGGAACGCCTGCGCCGTCGTGGCAAATCCGCCGGGCACGCGCACGCCGGCACCGGCGAGCTGGCTCATCATTTCGCCGAGGGAGGCGTTCTTGCCGCCGACGTCCGCCACGTCCTTCATGCGCAGACTCGCAAAATCGAGGATCAGGCGAGAGTCGCTCATGGCCGCGGTCGCGATGCCGAATTGTGCAACGCAGGAAAAGCGGTTATTTTACCGGCAAATCAGCCATGAGACAGCACCGATGGCCCGGCCCCGCACCGCTTTCTTCGTCTCCGACCGCACCGGCATCACCGCCGAGATGCTCGGCCACAGCCTGCTCACCCAGTTCGACGGCGTGCGCTTCAACGAGGTGACGGTGCCCTTCGTCGATACGCTCGAGAAGGCACGCGAGGTCGTCGCCAAGATCAATCAGCAGGGAGCCGCCGACGGCGAGCGCCCGATCGTCATCAGCACGCTCGCGCGCACCGAGATCGCGCAGGCGGTGGGGGAAGCCGACGCGCTGTTCCTCGACTGCTTCGAGATCTTCATCTCGCCGCTCGAGCGCGAGCTCGGGGTGCGCGCCTCGCATGCCATCGGGCGCTCGCACAGCGTCGCCGATTTCGTCAACTACCATCACCGCATCGAATCGGTGAACTACACGCTCTCCCACGATGACGGGGTGTCGAACCGCGATCTGCCCGAGGCCGACGTCATCCTGATCGGAGTATCGCGTTGCGGCAAGACGCCGACCTGCCTCTATCTCTCGATGCAGTACGGGATTCGCGCGGCCAACTATCCCCTCATTCCCGAGGATTTCAGCAGCACGCGCCTGCCGGCGCAGCTGCGACCGCTCCGCGGCAAGCTCTACGGCCTCACGATCAATCCGGAGCGCCTGCAGCAGATCCGCAACGAGCGCCGGCCCGGCAGCCAGTACGCGACGCTCGCCAATTGCGAGTTCGAGGTGCGCGAAGCGGAAGCGCTGATGCGCCAGGAAGGCATACCCTTCCTCGACGCCACCAGCAAGTCGGTCGAGGAGCTCGCCACCACCATCCTGCAGCAAGCGAAGCTGGTGCGGCGCATCTACTGACGCAGTTGGCGCACCCGCTCGAACAGGCATATGGCCGCCGCGGCGGCAACATTGAGCGACTCGGCCCTGCCCGGCATCGGTATCGAAACCACCGCATCCACGGCCGCGAGCAGCCTCGCGCTGAGGCCGGAGCCCTCGTTCCCGAACATGAACGCGACCCTGCCCCTCAGGTCGACGTCAAATACCGCGCGCGGGGCGAACGGCTGCGTTCCCACCCGCGTGCCCTCGAATTCCCGGGCTGCCGCGAGAAGGTCTGCTTGCTCGTGGATGCTCAGCGCGAAATGCGCGCCCATCCCCGCGCGCAGAACGCGCGGGGACCACGCGTGCACCGAGCCCTTCGACAGCAATACATGCCCGACACCCGCCGCCGCGCACGAGCGCAGGATCGAGCCGAGGTTCCCGGGGTCCTGGAGATCTTCCAGCATCGCGCACGCATCCATGCGCTGTGGCACGGCCCGGGGGCGCGGCGTCTCGACCACGGCAAGAATGCCGGTCGGGGTCGCCACGGAAGATAGCCCCCCGAACAGCGCATCGCCGAGCACGATGATTTCCACGCCCCCCATTTTTTCGAGCAGTCCCCGAACTTCCGGGTTTGCGAGCCCGGTGCGGCTGACCGCGATGCTTTGCGGCGCCCCGATGCGCTCCCGGTAGGCCGTCGCAAGGTGCACCCCGTCGAGCACCGACAGCCCCGTGCTCCGGCGCTCCTGGGACGACTGCACGAGCCTGCGCAACGCCTTGTAGCGCGGGTTGGCGGCAGAGACGATTTGCTTCATGTTCTGGGCTCCCGCCTCCGCGGGAGCGGCGGGAAATTCTCAACGTTCTGTTAACTGCCTGCGGCGAGCAGCACGCGCACCGGCCCGAAGCTGCGCCGGTGCGCTGCGCACACGCCGTGCGCGCGCAGCGCCGCGAGGTGCGCCGCGGTGGGATAGCCCTTGTGCCGGTCGAAGCCGTACCACGGATGTATCCGGTGGAGGGCGAGCATCTCCGCATCACGCGCGACCTTGGCCAGGATGGATGCGGCCGAGATCCCGGCGTGCGTGGCGTCTCCGCCCACGATGCCGCGCGCCGGGACCGCCAGCCGCGGGCAATGCGGACCGTCCACCTCGACGCCGGCGGGGGCGACCGCGAGCCCTTCCACCGCGCGGCGCATCGCAAGAAGGCTCGCCTGCAAAATGTTGAGCGCGTCGATTTCCTCCACGCTCGCGCTCGCCACGCTCCATGCAAGCGCGCGCGACCTGATTTCCGCCGCCAGCGCCTCGCGCCTGCGCGCGCTCAATGCCTTGGAATCCGCGAGTCCCGCGACCGGGTGCGCGGGATCGAGGATCACCGCCGCGGCGAACACCGGCCCCGCGAGCGGTCCGCGCCCCGCTTCATCGACGCCGCAGATAAGAGCCTCTAACATGATGAAACGCGCGATGCGCTGTCACGATTTTGGCTCAGGGCGCGAAGCAAGGCCCGCCGCTTAGCCCGACTAAGCAAGGGACTTGCGACAAAGCCATGGGCCAAAACTCGTGCCAGCCCCTGAGATGCCATTGGATATTCTGATGCCTGCGCCGGGGTTGCGGCCAAAATCGGCGACGCGCCGGACCGTTGAGCAGGGGCCCCGCTTGCGGGGATGCGACCGGGTAGGCGCGTATGAGTCCCGCGCATTACGGCGCTCTCCTGTCCCGCTCCGGGGTCGCATCCAAGCACACAACGCTTGGAACCTGCTCCGCCCTGCGCGGGACACTTTGTCGGACGGCTTGGCCATATACGACATATGCCCTGCACCGCCCTTCGCGTCATCACCGATTTTGGCTCGCAACGCACGCGTGTTTCATCATGTTAGAGGCTCTAGGGCGCCGCCACCCTTCATGCCGGTGCACCCTCGAGCAGCGGCAGGATCGCCGCGGCGGCCGCAGTCGACGCGTCCCGGCGCAGCTCCCCGGCCATCTTCTCAAAACGCGCTTCGAGCCGCTGCCGCATCACCGGGTCGAACAGCAGATTGGTGACCGCCTGCGCGAGATTGTCTGGCGTCGCCTCGTCCTGCAGAAACTCCGGCACGACGAATTCCCCGGCAAGAACATTGGGCAGCCCGACGTACGGGAGGTGGGCATGCGTGCGGTGGACGAGCGCGCTCAACGCCGCCACCTTGTAGGTGATGACCATCGGCCTTTTCAGCAGAGCCGCCTCCAGGGTCGCCGTGCCCGAGGCCACCAGCACGACGTCGGCAGCGGCCATCGCCTCGTGCGCGTGCCCGAACATCATGCTCATGTTGAGCTCCCCCGCGGCGCGGCTCAAGAGCGCGCCTTCGAAGATCTCCCGCGTCTCCCGGCTGACAAACGGGATGAGAAACTGCACGCCTGGCACGGCTTCGGCGATCCTCTCCGCCGTCGCCACGAAGAGCCCCGACATGCGCTTCAGCTCGGTGACCCGGCTTCCGGGAAGCAATGTCACGATCTTTCCCCCGGTGGGCAGGCGCAGCTGTTCGCGCATGGCGGTGATTCCGGGGAAATTGCCAAGCTGGTCCGCGAGCGGATGCCCGACGTAAGCCACCGGCACCTGCGCCCGCTCGTAAATAGCCGTCTCGAACGGGAACAGCACGAGCATCTTGGACACCGCGCGCCGGATGGTGTGAATCCTGCCAGCGCGCCACGCCCAGATCTGGGGGCCTACGTAGTGTACCGTTGGCACGCCTGCGGACCGGAGCTTCAGTTCGAGGCCGATATTGAACTCGGGCGAGTCGATGCCGATGAACAGCCGCGGACGCTCGCTCAGATAGTGCGCCGTGAGGCGGCGACGGATGCTGAAGAGCTCGGGGAAATGTCGCAGCACTTCCGCGATGCCCATCACGGCGAGCTTCTCCATCGGGACGAGCGCCTCGAAGCCCGCGCCCTTCATTCTGGGCCCCCCGATGCCGGTAAACCTCGCGTGCGGAAGGTGCTGGCGCAACGCTTGCATGAGATGCAATCCCAACGCGTCGCCCGACGGTTCGCCCGCGACCATGCCGATGGTCAGCGGCTCCATCCATCTCCAATCTCGGCTAACTGGTTGCCAAACCAGTTGCCGCTGTCCATTTCCCCTCTCCGCTCGGGAGAGGGGGAAGGGGTGAGGGCCCGAGCATCGTCAACGACTTTCACGATGCTCGTTAGCGGACAATGCCGCGCGTCGAGCTGGACAGGAAGTCCACCATGATCATAAGCTCCGGGCACTCGTTCGCCTGGCGCGCGAGCGCCTCCTTTGCCTCTTCGAGCGTCATGCCCGAGCGATAGAGCGTCTTGTAGGCGCGGCTCAAGCGGGTGATGGTGCTGGCCGCGAACCCCCGGCGCCGGAGTCCCTCGGCGTTCAGCCCGTACGCTTTCGCGGGATTGCCGGAGATGGTCATGTAGGGCGGCACGTCGTGCCACACCATCGTGCCGCCGCCGATGAAGCTGTGCGCCCCGATGCGGCCGAACTGGTGCACGGCGGTAAAGCCTCCGAGTATGACGTAGTCTCCGATGTGCACGTGCCCGCCCAGCGTCGCGCCGTTCGCGAACACCGTGTGGCTGCCGACCTGGCAGTCGTGGGCGAGGTGGACGTAGGCCATGAACCAGTTGTCGTCGCCGACCCGCGTCACGCCGGCGTCCTGCACCGTCCCGCAGTTGAAGGTGCAGAACTCGCGGATGGTGTTGTCGTCGCCGATCTCGAGCCGCGTCGGCTCCCCGCGGTGCTTCTTGTCCTGGGGCGGCTGGCCGATCGACGCGAACGGAAAAATGCGATTGCCGCGGCCGAGGCGAGTATGGCCGGTCACCACCGCATGGGCGCCGAGCGAGCACTCCGCGCCGATTTCGACGTCTGGCCCGACGACAGCGTAGGGGCCGATCTCGACGTCCGGCGCGATCCGCGCGCGCGGGTCGACGATGGCGGTGGAGTGAACCTTCACCGGACGGGCGTACGGATCACGTGTGCGGCGCCGGGACGGTCCGTCCCTCCTCCTGGAGCAGGCGTACCGTGCACATCATCTCGGCCACGGCCACCACCGCGTCCTCGACCAGCGCTTGCGCCGCGAATTTCCAGATGCCGCGGACGTGGCGTTCCAGCGTCACCTCCAGGCGCAGCGCGTCCCCGGGTATGACCGGCTTCTTGAAGCGGGCGTTGTCGATGCCGACGAAATAGTAGATGAGGCGCTCGTCGGCCTGGTGCTGTTCGGTGTGAAACGTCAGGACCGCGCACGCCTGCGCCATCGCCTCGATGATCAGCACCCCGGGCATCACCGGGTGATGCGGGAAGTGGCCCTGGAAGAACGGTTCGTTGATGGTCACGTTCTTGAGGGCGGTGATGCGCTTGCCCGGCTCGCAGGAGAGCACCCGGTCGATCAGCAGGAACGGGTAGCGGTGCGGGAGGTAATCGAGGATCTTGTTGATGTCCATGCCGCTCACGGCTTGCTCCTTTTCAGCTGCTTCGGTATTTTCTCCAGCTTGCGCACCCGCTGCGCCAGCTCGGCCAGGTGGCGGAGCTGGGCGGCGTTGCGCAGCCAGTCCCGGTGCGGCTCGAACGCATA
>JAHZNX010000070.1 GCA_020028375.1 Betaproteobacteria bacterium
CACGCCTACGTCGCCACGCGCTACGGCGTCCGGGTCGCGCACATGGGGGTCGCCTTCGTGGTGATGTGGCCCATGCTCTACACCGACACGGCCGAGTCCTGGAAGCTTTCCGATCCGCGCCAGCGCCTCGCAATTGCGGGCGCGGGCATCGGGGCCGAGTTAGCGCTCGCGGCCCTCGCCACGCTCGGCTGGAGCATCGTTCCGGAGGGCTCCCTGCGCGACGCGCTGTTTTTCGTCGCCACCACCAGCTGGGTCATTTCCGTCGGCATCAACGCGAGCCCGTTCATGCGCTTCGATGGCTACTTCCTGCTCGCGGACGCCCTCGATATGCCGAACCTGCACGAACGCGCCTCCGCGCTCGCCCGGGGGTTCCTGCGCCGCCAGCTGCTCGGCTGGAACGAGCCCGATCCGGAGTTCTTTCCCAGGCGATTGCGAGCCTTTTTGATTCTCTTCGCGCTCGTGACGTGGGTCGTGCGGCTTGGCGTCTTTGTCGCGATTGCCCTGGCAGTCTATTTCTTCTTCTTCAAGCTGGCGGGCATCGTGCTGCTCGCGGTGGAGCTCGGCTGGTTCGTCGCGCGCCCGGTGCTGGCGGAACTGCAGGTATGGCACACGCGGCGTGCCGAAACGACGCGCCGCGCGAAATTGGGTTGGTTCCTGTTTGTGGTAGTGATGGTGGTGCTCCTTGCCGTGCCCTGGCGCAACCTCATCGATGGACCGGCCTGGGCGCGCGCCGCGTCGCAGCACGTCCTCTACTCCCCGCTGCCGGGGCGGCTCCTCACGGCGCCTCCAGCCGAGGGCAGCGTGACCGCCGATACGGATCTGTTCCTCATCGATTCCCCCGATCTTCGCAGCCGGGAAGGCCGTGCGCGCATTGCGGCGGAAACGCTCGCGAGCCTGCTCGCGCGCTTGCCCGGCATGCCGGAGGAACAGCAACGGCGGGCGGTCATTGCGGAGCAGTTCGCGCGCGAGCTCGCCGAGGCGACCGCTCAGATGGCCGAGCGCGAGCGGCTCGCGATCAGGGCGCCGATCAGCGGCGTGCTGCTCGACGTCGATCCAGCGCTGGCCGAAGGCACCTGGGTCCGACCCACGCAGCCGCTCGGCATCGTGATCGATCCGGCAACGTGGGTGGCTGACGTCTACGTAAGCGAGCGCGACCTCGACCGAATCCGTGTCGGCAGTCGAGGGCGTTTCTTTCCGCGCGGGGATGAGCTCGCGCCGATTTCGGGAACCGTCGAAGAGATCGACTCCACGCGCACGGTTTCGATCCCGACGCCGGCGCTCGCAGCAGCCCACGGCGGGCCCATCGTCACCGGCGTGGACGCGGAACGGTTATCCCCCAAGGCGGCGCTGTATCGCGTGAGATTGAAGCTGGATCGCCCGCCGGCGCGCGCTACCGCCATGCTCGGCTCGGGCGTCATCGACGGCGAGCCGCGCAGCTTTCTGGGGGAAGCGATGCGTTACACCGCGGCGGTTCTGATTCGGGAAAGCGGTTTCTAGTACCGGCGGCGGGCGGCGCGACGCGTGCGCAGCCCATGGCCTGGAAGAAAACGCGGGCCTAATCCTTGCGCCGGCTCCGTGCTAATGGAATTCCCAGGCAACGATAGAAGAACCTGCTAGAATCCCCGGTTCCAGGTTTGGCTTTCCGGTCAGCCGAGCCCGCTTCACGATCTCCAGGTTGACGCCCATGCTCCGCACCTTTCTGATCGTGTTCTTTGTCCTGTTGTCGGCGTGCGCGGATCTTGCGCAAAAGCCCGCCGCTCCGCCGCCTTCCACCGCCAAGCTCGCCCTCGTCCTGGGAGGAGGCGCCGCGCGAGGATTCGCGCACATCGGGGTCATCAAGGCACTCGAAGCCCAGAGGATCGTTCCGGACCTGATAGTCGGCACGAGCGCCGGGAGCGTGGTCGGCGCGATTTATGCTGGCGGAGCCAGCGGCTTCGAGCTGCAGAAGTTTGCGCTCGAAATGGACGATAAGGCGTTTACCGACTGGGCGATCCCCGACCGGGGCTTCATCCGCGGCGAGGCGCTGCAAAATTACGTCAACAAGCACCTCTCGAACCGCCCCATGGACGCGCTGCCGCGCACGCTCGCGGTGGTGGCGACCGATCTGCGCAGCGGCGAACTGGTGGTGTTCCGCAGCGGGGACGTCGGCCTTGCGGTGCGTGCTTCGTCGAGCGTTCCGGGCGTCTTTCAGCCGGTGCGCATCGCCAGCCGGGAATTCGTTGACGGCGCGCTGGTGAGCCCCGTACCCGCGAAAGTGGCGCGCGACCTGGGCGCCACGGTCGTGATCGCCGTGGACATCTCTTCGAAGCCGAAAAACGCCAGCGTATCGAGCACGATCGAGGTGCTGATGCAGACTTTCAGTATCATCAGCGCGACCGTGGCTCAGTACGAGCTCGACCGGGCCGACGTGGTCATCCGGCCCGACGTCGGGAACATCAGCGGCACCGATTTTCAGTCCAAGCATCTCGCCATCCTGGAAGGCGAGAGAGCGGCCGCGGGAAAGATGGAGGAGATCCGCGCCGCCCTCGCAAGAGCCGGACGTCCCGTCTCCCCGGCGCCCTGATGAAGTTCGTCGGCTGAGCTGGCAGCCGCCCTGGAGGGGCAACTTCCGGCGAGGGGAGGCTCGCGCGACGCGTCGTTCCCCGGCCGTCTCCCCGTTCAACCCTGTGCTATGCTAAATCGCAGCGAGGGTGGGCTCGGGATGAGCGATCAAACGATCAACAAAGGCCCCCACGACATGGGCGGCGCGCCGGCCGGGGCGATCGACACGACCGACCACGGCATGAAGTTCTGGGAACGGCAGGCCAATGCGCTGCGCAGCACTCTGGGCCTGAAGAATATCGTCCGGGTGGACGAGTTGCGCCGGGCCGCCGAGGACCTGGGCGATCAGTACTACAAGCTCGCCTACTTCGAGCGCACCACCATGGCCCTGCGCACGCTGCTCATCGAAAAGGGCCTCATCACCGAGGCCGAGCTCAAGGCCAGGATGGCGGTGGTGCGGGCGCGCTTCGATGTTCCCGCCGCGGCGGCTTCGCCCGCCAGGAAAGGCGCGGGCCGATGACCCCGGGAAAGCGCACGAAGCCACGGACGAAGCTTCCGTCCACTTATAACCCCGCGCCCGGCCACCGCTTCAACGTGGGCGACCGGGTCGTGATCAAGCGCGCCTTTCCGCCCGGGCACCGGCGCACGCCCTGTTATATCCGCGGCAAGGAGGGCGTGATCGAGCGCATCTGCGGCGCCTTTCCTAACCCCGAGGAGCTCGCCTATGGATTCGATGGCAAGCCCGCGAAGGTGCTGTATCGCGTGCGCTTCCAGCAGAAGCACGTGTGGCCGGATTACGCGGGGCCGGCGCGCGACCTCATCGAGATGGAAATCTTCGAGCACTGGCTCGTCCCCCCGCCGGGGCGCGCGAAGCCGCCAGGCCCGACCCGGAACGGATGACCGACATGAGCGACACCTCCTTCGACTATTACGCGCGCAAGAAGCACGATCATGGCGACCACGATCACGCGCCGGCGGCCGGGAAGGACGAGGGCCCGCCCTCGGAGTACGAGATCATGAGCCGGGCCATGCAGGAGCTGCTCGAGGCCAAAGGCGTGGTCACAGCGGAGGAAATCCGGCGGCGGATGGAGACCTTCGAGGAAGAATTCCCCTATCGCGGGTCGCGGGTGATCGCCCGCGCGTGGACCGATCCCGCGTTCAAGCAGCGCCTGCTGAAGGACGGCAAGGCGGCGTGCGCCGAGATGGGCGTTGAGCTCGAGGCAACCCGCCTGATTGCGGTTGAGAATACGCCCGACGTCCATAACGTCATCGTCTGCACCCTGTGCTCGTGCTATCCGCGCGAGCTGCTCGGCATGCCGCCCACCTGGTACAAGAGCGACAGTTACCGCGCCCGCGTGGTGCGCGATCCGCGCTCCGTGCTGAAGGAGTTCGGCACCGTGCTCCCGGACCATGTCACCGTGCGCGTGCACGACTCCAATGCGGACATGCGCTACGTGGTGGTCCCGATGCGCCCCCAGGGAACGAAAGGCTGGAGCGAGGAGCGTCTCGCGGACATCTTGACGCGCGATACCCTGGTCGGCGTGACGGAGCCGCGAGTGACGGTGAAGAGCTAGAGGCTCTCACAGCCCAAGTTGTCGCGCTCGCTCACAAGGAGGAGCCATGTTCAGAATCGCCCGCGTTTCGCTGCTGGCCACCCTTATTACCCTGCCCGCACTATCGGCTGTCGCTGCCGATGCCTATCCGCAAAAACCGATCCGGCTCGTGGTTCCATTCTCCCCGGGAGGCGGCACGGACCTCCTCGCCCGCGCCGTGTCGGACAAGCTCACGGAGGCCCTCGGTGCCATCATCATCATCGAAAATCGCGCGGGCGCGGGCAGCACGATCGGCACGGCCCAGGTCGCGCGGGCGGCCCCGGACGGCTACACGTTCCTGTTCACGTCGGCGAGCTACACCTTCGCCCCGAACTTCTACCGGGATCTGCCGTACGATCCGATCAAGGACTTCAGACCGATCACGATGTTCGGATTGTTGCCGAACGTCCTGGTCGTGCACCCATCGATGCCCGTGAAGAGCGTCAAGGAACTGCTGGCGCTGGCCCGCAAGCGCCCCGGTGAAATTCTCTACGGCTCGGCGGGGCGCGGCAGCAACGTGCACCTCACCACCGAGCTGTTCACATACATGGCCAAGATTACGCTCACGCAAGTGCCGTACAAGGGAATGGGCCCCGCCCAGATCGGCCTCGTGAGCGGCGAAGTGCAGATGTTGCTGCCCGCCTTCCAGTCAATATTTCCCTTCGTGAAATCGGGCCAGGTGCGCGCGCTCGGGGTTAGCACGAAGCAGCGATCGCCACTTCTGCCGGATCTGCCGACCATAGACGAGGCCGGGGTGCCTGGCTACGACAAGTCGGCGTGGTTCGGGCTGTTCGCACCAGCGGCGGTGCCGGACCCCATAATCGCGCACGTGTACCAAGCGGTCGCCAAAGTTCTGAAGAACCCCGAGATCGTGCAACGGCTTGCGGCCGAGGGTGCCATCGCGCGCGGCGAGCCCCCCGCCGAATTCGACGCGTTCGTGCGCTCCGAGCTCGCGTTGTGGACCAAGCTCATCCGCGAAATGAAGCTGTGACGCTCAGGAAAAGTAGGCGCCGCCGTTCACGAGATAGCACTGCCCCGTGATGAAGCCGGCGTGCTCGCTGGCGAGATGCAGCATCAGCGCGATGACCTCCTCCGCACGCCCCTTGCGGCGGATCGGCTGGATCGGGTTGAGGCTCTTTTCGACCTCGTGCGCCTCGCGCTCGCGGGCGATGCTGCCCGGGCCGATGCAATTCGCCGTGATGTTGTGAGGGGCGAACTCGCGCGCCAGGCCGCGCGTGAAGCCGACGACTCCAAGCTTGACCATGGCCTTGGCCGCGCCGCCGCCCAGGTAGGGCGCAACGCCGGAGAGGTTGATGATGCGGCCCCAGCGGCGCTCGATCATGAGCGGGATCACGTTGCGGCAGACGTGGAACGGCCCGTTCAGATTGACTTCGATGTTGCGGGTCCATTCCTCGAGGCTCCCTTCGAGGAACTTCGCCTCGTTGCGGAAGCCCGCGATGTTGATCGCGACGTCGACGCCGCCGAGCTTGTCACGCGTTTTCCCGACGAAGGCCGCGACCGCGGCGCCGTCGGTCACGTCGCATTGGTCCGCGACGACGCTCGCGCCCAGCGCCCGCGCCTCCTCGGCAACCGCGCCAAGCTCCTTCATCTTCCTGCTGGTGCAGAGCGCGAGGTTCGCACCCTCGCGGGCGAAAGCGAGCGCCGCGACGCGTCCCATATTGCGGCTCGCACCGGTGATCAATACCGTCTTGCCCTTGAGCCCCGTTTCCACATTCCCTCCACGTGCCGGATCCACCGGCATTGTATGCAATCAGGCGACGCGAGAGAGCGCGGACCTCAACAGGATGTGAGGCCACCATCGAGCACCAGCGTCTGCCCGGTGATGTACGAGGCCGCGGGGCTCGCCAGGTAGCGCACCGCGGCCGCGACCTCATCGACCGTGCCAAACCGGCGCAGCGGTATGCGGGCGAGCGCCGAATCGCGATAGCCAGGCTCGCCGAGCGACCACGCGCGCGACGGCGTGTCCACCCGGCCGGGGGCGACCGCGTTGACGCGGATGCCGTGCTCCGCCCACTCGATCGCGAGCATCCGCGTCATTTGCATGACCGCGGCCTTGGCGATGCCGTAGGCCGAGCGGCTCGCCAGCGCCACCAGCCCGTGGGTGGAGGCGATGCTCACGATGCAGCCCGGCCTGCCGGCCTTCACCAGGTGCCGGCCCATCTGCTGGCTCATGAAGAACGTCCCCTTGAGATTGACGTCGATGACCTCCTGCCAATCCGCAGGCGTTACATCCAGCGCCGGCTTCTTCAGCGGGACGCCTGCATTGTTGATCAGGATGTCGAGGTGACCGCAGGCGCTCACGACCTGCGCCATCGCCTTGTCGATGCTCTCCTGCGACCGCACGTCGAGAGCCACCCGCACCGCGCGGGCGCCCGCCGCCTCAATTCCCGAAACGACCGCCGCCAGCTTCTCCGGGTGCGTCGAGGAGACAGCCATGTCGAACCCGTCGCGCGCGAGGGCGAGCGCGATCGCGGCGCCGATGCCCTGCGACGCGCCGGTCACGAAGGCCGTCCGCCTTCCCGCGGACGGCATGACTCGTGCCTCGTGGCCCGTAGCGGGTGACGCCCGCCGGCTTCCGCTTCCGCCTTTTGCCTTCATCGTTCCGGCCTACCGCCAGCCGCGCGGCCCGGCGCGCCGCGCTCGGCGTAGGCGAGCCACGCCACCGACGCCGCCTGCAGCACCCAGCACAACCCAAACGCGGCGATATACCCCTCGAGCGCGTAGCGCCCGTCGGTCACCGGCCACAGTCCGATGATCGCGCCGACACTGTACTGGACGGCGAACGCGAGCAGGAACGTGACCATGTTGAGCGCCGTCACGACGCGCCCCGTCATTTCCCTGGGAAAGCGCGCGGCGAGCAGCGGGAACGCGAGCGTCCCGAACGGGCAAAGACCCATGAACAGGATCCAGAGCGCGAGGCTCGCCGCCCCGTAACCGAGCACGATCGGGATCATCGACACGGTGGACGCAATGCAGCCCGCGAAAAAGGTCCGAAGCGGGGCAACCCCGCGCTGCGCGAGACGATCGGAGAGCGTGCCGCAGAGCACGCCGCCCACGCCGAAGGCGCCGGCGGCGAACAGCAGGTCCTGCGCCAGGGCCGCGCGGTCGAGCCCCGCGACATCGCGCATCCACGGCCCCGCCCACAAACCGAGGAGCCCGATGCCGACCGCCTGCACGGACGCCGAGGCGAGTCCGATGGACCAGAATCCGCGATCCCGCAGGATCGCGCCGACGACGGCGATCTGGCGCCGCAGCGTTGTCCCCGCCGCGGACACGGGCTTTTCGGGGACGATGAGAAAGATCGCCAGGCTGGCAAAGACCGCAAGGCCCGACAGCACCAGGAAGAGCGTCCGCCAGTCGATCACCCGCAGCGCCAGCTCGACCGGCTTGGTCGCGGACAGCGCGCCGATCGCTCCGACCAGCAGCATCCAGCCCATCAGGGTCGCCAGGCGTTCCATCGGAAACCACAGCGCAAACACCGTAATGGACGACATCAGGCACACCGCGACTCCCAGGCCGATCAGCGCGCGGCCCGCCAGCAGCGCGGGCAGGCCCGACGAAATCGCAAATACCACACCGCCCAGAGCGGCGACGAGCAGCATGGTCGCGTTGACGCGGCGCGGGCCATAACGGTCGATCAGCAATCCCAGCGGCAGCTGCGCCCCGGCGAAAGCCAGGAAATAGACGCTGGTGAGCAGCCCCAGCGTGCCGGGCGACAAGTCGAACGCCTGGGTCAGCTCGGGAAACACCACCGAATTGACGTTGCGGAACAGAAAGGAGACGTAATAGCCCGCCGCGAACGGCAGGAACACGGCCGCGAACAGGCGCAGGCCGGTGGGCGCGGTGGCGGGCGCGGCGGAAATCACGTGAGCGGTGTAGGCAGCGGCTGGCCGGCGAAATGCGCGCGCAGATTCGCGAGCAGCTTTCGACCGCGTTCCTCGCGAACTTCGCGGGTGGTGGATCCGATATGCGGAGCGAGCACGACCTGCTCCATTGCGGCGAGCTCCGCGGGCACTCTCGGTTCGTCCCAGAAAACGTCCAGCGCCGCGCCGGCGATGCGCCGGTCCTTCAGTGCCGCGATCAGCGCCCGCTCGTCCACGATCGGGCCGCGCGCGATATTGACGAAATAGCCCTCCGGCCCGAGCGCATCCAGGATCCGCGCGTCCACCAGGCCGCGGGTCTGCGGCGTCAGCGCGCACGCCACGACCAGGCAGTCGGACTCGCGCGCCAAGCTCGCAAGATCCGGATGGTACGCGTAGGCGATGTCCGCCTTCCGGCGCGGCCCGTGATAGCACACCGACATCCCGAACGCCTCCGCCCGCTTCGCAATCTCCCGGCCGATGGCGCCGAGCCCGATGATGCCGCAGGTCTTGCCGCCCAGTCCCGAGCCCGGCGGAAGGAGACCGGACAGCCAGCGTCCCCCCCGAACAAAACGGTCGGCCTCCGCAATACGGCGCATCGCCGCGACGATCAGCCCCATCGCCAGGTCGGCGACATCCCCGGTGATCGAATCCGGCGTGTTGGTGACTGCTACGCCTCGGCGCTTCGCCAGGGCGAGATCCACGCCGCCATGCGGAGTGCCAAAGCAGCCGATGATCTCCAGCCGGGGCAGCGCCTCGAATTGGCGGCTCTCGATCCCGGAGGACCCGGTCGTCACCACCGCGCGCACTTTCCCGGAAATTTCCTTCACGAGCGCGTCCGGATCGGGCGCGGTCCACAGCTTGTGGACAGCGTACTCGCGCTCGAGCGCGGCGAGCGTCGGCGCGTAGATCGGCACCAGGACGAGGATTTCTGGTCTCACATCTTCGCCCAGAAATCGGTGACGATTAAGGGTGACGAATAATGGTGACGATTAAGGGTGACGAAAACCGGCATGGTGTCGAATCCCGTCACCCGCACCTCGTCACCCATACCTCGTCACCTGTATCTCGTCACCTGTCTAATAGTGGGACTTGAAGCTGATCGCCTCGCGGTAAGCGAGGTCTTTCAGGTCGATATAGGAGCGCTTGGTTTTCTTGTCCACCGTATACTGGATCTTGCGGTTG
>JAHZNX010000307.1 GCA_020028375.1 Betaproteobacteria bacterium
CCCGCCTCCGCGATCTTGTGCATCTCGCGGGTGCGGATCTGCACCTCGATCGGGGTGCCGAAGGGGCCGAACAGCATGGTATGCAGCGACTGGTAGCCGTTCGCCTTGGGGATCGCGATGTAGTCCTTGAACTTGCCGGGGATCGGCTTGTAGAGGCTGTGGAGCGCCCCCAGCGCGAGGTAGCAGGCCGACACGTCGTTGGCGACGATGCGAAAGCCGTAGACGTCCTGCACCTGCGCGAAGGTGAGGTGCTTCTCGCGCATCTTGCGGTAGATCGAGTGGAGATGCTTCTCGCGCCCCTGGGCCAGCGCTTCCACCCCGGCGCTCTTCAGCTTCTTCCGGATCGCGTCGAGCACTTTGCCCACCACCTCCCGGCGGTTGCCGCCGGCCGCCTTCACTGCTTTGGCGAGCACCCGGTAGCGGTCGGGGTAGAGGTGCTTCAGCGCGAGATCCTCGAGCTCCTGGTAGATGCTGTTCAATCCGAGGCGATTGGCGATCGGCGCGTAGATTTCGAGCGTCTCGCGCGCGATGCGGCGCCTCTGCTCGGACCCCACCGCCTCGAGCGTGCGCATGTTGTGCAGCCGGTCGGCGAGCTTGATCAGTATGACGCGCACGTCGCGCGCCATCGCCAGCAGCATCTTGCGGAAGTTCTCGGCCTGCGCCTCGGCATGTGACTCGAACTCGATCTTGTCGAGCTTGGACACGCCGTCCACTAGCTCGGCCACCGGCCGTCCGAAATTGCGCGAGATCTCGGTCTTGGTGACCGAGGTGTCCTCCATCACGTCGTGCAGCAGCGCGGCGGTGAGCGCCTGGGGATCCAGGTGCCATTGGGCGAGGATGTTGGCGACCGCGAGCGGGTGCGAGATGTAGGGCTCGCCCGACTTGCGGAACTGCCCTTCGTGAGCCTGCTCGCTGAACTGGTACGCCGACTGCAGCTGCGAGATGTCCTCCGGCTTGAGGTAGCCGGACCACTCCTTGAAGAGAGCAGGGGCGGCGGTGGACACGAACTAGGTCGGTGTCTTGTTCAGGATCTCGGGGCCGTACTTGCCGGCGGCGAGCTCGCGCAGTGCGATCACGGTGGGCTTATCGCGGCTCGCCTCCATCATCGGCTGCGCGCCATTGGCGATCTGGCGCGCGCGGTAGGTCGCGGCGAGCGACATCTCGAAGCGGTTGGGTATGACTTTAAGGCAATCATCGACGGTAATGCGGGCCACGGTCGGCTCCTATCACTGGTAGCGGCTGATCAGGTTTAGGTTGCGGGCGAGCTGGCGGGCGAGCTTGAGCCGCTCGGCCCGGATGATGCTGCGCAGATCCTGCGCTGCCCGGGTGAAATCGTCGTTAATAATAACATATTCGTACTCGCTCACGTGGCTGATCTCCTCGCGCGCCGCAGCGAGCCGCCGCGCGACGACCTCCTCGCTGTCCTGGCCGCGCCCCCGCAGCCGCGACTCCAGCACCTCCGGCGAGGGCGGTAGGATGAAGATGCTCACCATCTCGCGCATCAGGCGGCGCACCTGCTGCGCGCCCTGCCAGTCGATCTCCAGCAGCACGTCATGGCCCTGCGCCCGCTCGCCCTCGATCCATTTCTGGGAGGTGCCGTAGCGGTTGCCGTAGATCACCGCGCTCTCCAGGAATTCACCGGCTTCGAGCATGCGCTCGAACGCCGGAGCCGTGACGAAGTGATAGTCGCGGCCGTCGACCTCACCCGGGCGCGCGGGGCGCGTGGTGTAGGATACCGACAGCCGCACCGCCGGCTCGGCCTCGAGCAGCGCCCTGACCAGGCTGGTCTTGCCGCCGCCCGAGGGCGAGCTCACGATGAACAGCACTCCGCTCATTCGATGTTCTGCAGCTGCTCGCGCATCTGCTCGATCACGATCTTCAGGTCGAGCGCGGCGCGGGTCACCGCGAGGTCCACGGACTTGGAGGCAAGAGTGTTCGCCTCGCGGTTGAGCTCCTGCATGAGGAAATCCAGCTTTTTGCCGACTGTTCCGCCGCCAGCAAGCGCCTGCCGCAACTCCGCCACGTGGGCGGCGAGGCGCGTCAGCTCCTCGTCCACGTCGATCTTGGTTGCAAACACGGCGACCTCCTGCTGGATGCGTTCCTCCTCGCCGCCGCCAATCGCCTCCTTCAGCCGCGCGGCGAGCTTGTCCCGATACGCCGAGACGACCTGCGGCATGCGCGGAGTGAGATCGCCGAGAACACGCTCCATGGCGCCCGCGCGTTCCCGCAGCAGGGTTGCAAGCCGTTCGCCTTCCCGCGCGCGCGCCGAGTTGAACTCCTGCAGGACCTGCGCCAGCAGCTCGCGGCAGGCCGCCTGGAGCTCCTCCAGGGGAAGCGGCTCCGCGGCCAGCACGCCGGGCCACCGCAGGATATCGGCTGCGCTCAGCTGCGTGACCCCGGCGATCCGGGCGCGTACCTTGTGGTCCAGCGCCTCCAGCTGCTGCAGCAGGTCCTCGTTGAGCTTCAATGTCTTGTGCGCGCCTGGCGCCGTGGTGAACGACACGCGGCACTCGACTTTGCCGCGCGCGATATTTTCGGTAAGCAGCTCGCGCAGCCCGGGCTCGACCGCGCGCAGGTCATCGGGCAGGCGAAACTGGATATCGAGGTAGCGGTGGTTGACCGAGCGCAGCTCGATGCTCAGGACGCCCAACGGGAACTCCCGCGCCGAGGACGCGTATCCGGTCATGCTGTGAATCATCTGTCCCCGGTGACGAGTGACAAGTGACGAGTGACGGGGGATGGGCGGTGCGTTGCCGCGCGTCTCGCGCATTTGTCGGGCCGCCGCATACCTATTGCCGTTCATGCTATCGTTGTCCGGAACGATAGCATACTCAGGGAGTTACATGCGACCCAGCGGGCGAAAACCGGAGCAACTGCGCCCGCTGCGCATCACGCGCGGATACACGCGGCATGCCGAGGGCTCGGTGCTGATCGAATGCGGCGACACCCGCGTGCTCTGCACCGCGAGCGTCCTCGAGCAGGTGCCGCCGCACCTGAAGGGCGCGGCGCGGGGCTGGGTCACCGCCGAGTACGGCATGCTGCCGCGCTCGACCAACACGCGCACCGACCGCGAGGCCGCGCGCGGCAGGCAGTCGGGCCGCACGCAGGAAATCCAGCGCCTGATCGGGCGGGCG
>JAHZNX010000071.1 GCA_020028375.1 Betaproteobacteria bacterium
CTTGACGGCGCTTCCGAGGTGCGGCGTAAGCACTACGTTCTGCATCGTCAGCAGATCCGGCTCCACTTTCGGCTCATTCTCGTAAACGTCAAGGCCGGCGCCGGCGATTCGCTTCTCTTTGAGGGCGCGCACGAGGGCTTGCTCATCCACGATCGGGCCGCGCGCGGTGTTGACGAGGAAAGCGGTCGGCTTCATCAGGCGCAGCTCGCGCTCGCCGACGAGATGCCGCGTCTCCGCGTTGAGGGAAGCGTGGACCGAGACGAAGTCGGACTCCGCGAGCAGCCGGTCGTAGGGAACGTATTCGAGGCCGGCCGCCCGCTCCTCGCTTTCCGGCTTGCGGCGCGGCGTCCAGTAGAGGGTGCGCATCGAAAAGCCCTGTGCCCGCTTTGCAACCGCGCGCCCGATGCGGCCGCCCCCGCCGATCAGACCGATGGTCTTGCCGTGGACCCACGCCCCCAGCAGGTGCGCCGACTGCGCCCCGGGAAAGATCCCGGCTCGCACCAGGCGGTCGCCCTCGACCACGCGCCGGGCGACCGCGAGCAGCAGCGCAAAGTGAATGTCGGCGGTCGCCTCGGTTACGATCGGCGCGATGACGGTGACGGGGATACGGCGCGCCGTCGCCTCCGCCACGTCGATGTCGGAGGGCGTGATCTTCATTGAAGCGATCGCGCGCAGCCGCGTGCCGGCCGCGATCACGTCGCGGTCCACCCGGTCATGGAGCAGGCAGAACAGTATGTCGAGCCCCGGCAGCCTCTCGAGCAGCTCGGCCTTAGTGACGATGTGAAGCGTGTCCGGGTTGATCTCGACGTCGGCGACCGCGCGCAGGCGTGAAACGGCGCTTTCGGCAACGGGCTGAGTGATGAAGATCCTGGGTCGCATGAGCACTTTAGGGGTCAGACTCTGACCCCTAAAACCTTTGGGAGCAGATGCGGCAGGCGTAATCCTCGAGCGCCGCTGGCGTCACACCGACGGCGCGAAGCTGGCGGCGGTTGTATTCCTCCGGCTCGAGCTCGGTGCGGAACGAGTCATTCAGCCGGTTGATCATGTTGAACATCGCGCAGGCGAGAGAGACCTCGACGATCTCGGCGTCGCTGAACAGCCGGCGCAAGTCGTCCCAAGCCGGACCGCTTTGCTTCGCGGTGTTCAGTGTCATTGCTTCCGACCATGCCAGCACGGCCTTCTCCCGTTCGTTGAACAGCATGCTCGAACGGTAATCGTCGCCCCGCAGAGCGTCGAACTCGGCGTCCGTCAGTCCCAGTGCTTGACCAAGCACCCGATTGTGCTCGGTTCAGTATCGGCAGCCATTGGTCGTCGAAGTCTTGAGGACGGCAAGATTGCGCAGCCGCACGTCGGACACGGCACCGGCCCTGGGCTGGCGGACGGCAGCGATGAACGGCAGCAGCCAGCGCGCCACGTACGGACTGTGCGCAAGAATGCGCTGCAGGTTGGCGGTGCGGCCGAGCATGCGGTTGGAGGCCTCGAACAGCTCCTTCACCGGGCCGCTCGCCTCTTCGTCCGTGATGCCGCGGATTCTCTGCGTCATGCTCTAGCGATCGGCCATCCAGCGCACGATCCCCGCCACGCCGTCCACGGCGACCCGCGAGCCATCGGGTATCTGCAGGGTGGCGCCCGGCACCCCGAGCACCGTCGGCACGCAGCGCTCGCGCGCGAGCGAAGCGAGGTGGGAGGTGCTGCCCCCGAGCTCCGACACCAGGCCCGCCACGATGGAAAACACTCGCCCCAGGGCCGGCCCCGCCATCTTCGTCACCAGCACGTCGCCCGGGACGATGGTCGAGATTTCGCACTCACAGTTCACGACGCGGGCGCGGCCCGTGCCCCAGCCGACGCCCGCCGGCTGACCCCGCAACCGCGGCTGTCGCAGCCAGATCTGATCGGGCACCTGCGCCGGCTGATCGTCGAGGTGGAGCGGGCGCGACTGAAGCAGCTTGATCCCCGCATCATCGAGCGCCCATTCGATCTCGACCGGTCGGCCCATGACCGCCTCGGCTCGAATCAGGTAGCGCCCCAACTCCTCGGCCTGCGCCGGTGTCAGGCAGACCTTTGCCTTGGGTCGGGATCGGCCCGGCCGCGACAGGTGGACGCAGCTGGCCTGGTGATAGGTCATTCCAGCTTGGCTGTCGCGCAGCCCGCCGTCGCAGCCGAGCGCGTAGCGGTCGGGCGCGACCTCTCCCTGGGCAATCGCGGAACCGAGCCCGGGCGTCGCATTGATCAGCATGCCGCCTTCCGCCGTCTGGCTCAGCCCGCCGCCCGCCGCCCGCGCCGCCACCAGAGGCTGCAGCAACAGGGCCATGGCCGTTTGCGCCGGATCGACATCATGGGTGGCCATGTAGCGCAGTGCGCGCGGAGCCCATAGCGCCGCCCAGCAGGCGCGCGCGGCAGTGAGGAAATCCGCTTCGTTGTCCAGGCCGAGATAGCTCTCGAACTGTCCCGCGAAGCTCGACCCGTAGCGGTCCTCGACCAGCGCCGACGAGCGCACGACGCCAGGCAACGCGCCGCTGCGGGTAACGGAGCGCCACGCCGCGAGGAGAGGTTCGCGGACCTCCGGCGCGACCGGCTCTTCCATCAACCGCATGCGCACCTGCAGGGCGGCGCGACGCGCGACGCCATCGTCTGAAGAAAAGACGTCCCGAGCCGTTTGTTCGAGTCCCAAGGCTGCCAGCTGCAGACGATAGGCTTCGGCCGCAATGCAGTAGCCGTCCGGTATGGGCAGGCCTGCCCGCCCCAGCGCCGCGAGATTGGCGGCCTTGGGCCCCACACGAGCCGCATCGGCCGCCTCCGGGGCAGACAGGGATATGACCAGTGGCTGCATGAAAACCGGCGTTCCCGGCAGGCGCGCCACCTGCTATTTGGACCAGCCGAGCGTCGAATAGCCCGGCATGGGATCCACGACCGTGATCTGCTCGACCGGGAAGTTGGAAATCAGCTCGACGCGGTCCTTGTGCACGATCAGCATCTCCTCGATGCGCACGCCCCATTCGAACTGCTTGCCGTGCTGGGTCTCCAGCGCGAATACCATGCCTTCCTTGATCTCGATCGGATGATCGAGCGACCAGATGCGCGAGATGACCGGCTGATCGTACTGCGCGAGCCCGAGGCCGTGTCCCCACAGGTTGGCCGCGGCCTGGTCTTCTTCCGCGTAGCCCCAGGCTTCCTTGGCCGAGGGCCACTTGGAGGCGATCTCGCGCGTCGTGGTGCCGACCTTCACGGCCTTCATGGAGTCGTAGAGCCACTTGAGCGCGGTGGCATAGATGTCCTTCTGCTCGCGGGTCGGCTCCTTGCCGGCGCAATAGGTCCGGTAGTAGCACGATTTGTAGCCGTTCCAGGTGAGCGCGGCGAGGTCCATGAACACGATCTCGCCGGGCTGGACGATGCGATCCGAGAAATTGCGCCAGTTGGGCCAGGTGTTGGGGCCAGACGATACGATCACGTCCTCGACGTCTTCCATCCCGGGGATGGAATAGAGGAACTCCATGATGTGGGCGGTCAACTGGTTCTCGGTGCGCCCGGGTTTCAGGAACTTCATGAATTCCCAGTGCGCCGCGTCGCCGATCGCGCCGACCATGCGCAATGCTTCGTGCTCGTCCTCGTTCTTGACCGCGCGCGCCTCCATCATCGGCGTCATGCCGTCGGTCCAGTCGATCTTCTCGTCCTTGAAGACCTGCATCATGTTGATGTCGATGAAGTCCACGCCCAGCTTGCCGCCCGCGACGTTGGCTTTCTTCATCTCCTGCTTGAGCGCGTTGGTGAATTTCTTCACCTGCTGGGTGGAGGCTGGGCCCGCCGCGCCCTTGATCCAGGCGTACGACCAGCGCACGTGATCCTTGGGCAGCCACGGCGAGTGGCGGTTGACCTGCGCGCCGATGTCGCCCTGCTCGAACAGGACCGGCGCGTCGTCGCCGCACAGCATGCAGTAGCGCAGGCCGGGCTTCAGGCGGTTCCAGCCGGGGGTGAGGGTGCCGGTGATGTAGCGCACATTCTCGTCGTACATGCACAGCATCGCGGAGAGCCCGTGCGCCTTCATCCGCTCCCGTGCCCGCTCGGTGCGGTACTTGCGCAGACGGTCCCAGTTGATGCGCTGCTGCCAGTCCAGTCCAACCATGCCGAAATTCGCCATCTCGATCTCCAGTCGATGTATGTGGAATATGCTTCAGGAATCTGCCGTGGATAAACGCAGGTCCGGCGCGGCTACTCCGTCTGGATGTTCGCGTTCTTGATCACCCTTTCGAAGCGCGCGGTTTCCTCTTTCACGAAGGCTACGAAGTCAGCCGGCGACTTGCTGGTCACGATCGTGATGCCGCTTTCGCCCAGGCGCTTGACGACCTGCGGGTCCTTCATCATCTCGACGCCGACGGTGAAGAGCCGGTTCACCACCGGCTTCGGCGTGCCCACCGGCACGAACAGGCCTTGCCACGAGCCCACCACCATGTCGAGACCCTGCTCGCGCATCGTCGGGATCTCGGGGTAGGCGGGATTGCGAGCGGGTGAGATGACGGCCAGCATCCTCACGCGGCCCTGCTTGGCGAAATTGACGGCTGAAGAGAACGTCACCATCATCATCTGCACCTCGTTGGCGAGAAGCCCGATCATCGCCGGCCCGGCGCCGCCCTTGTAGTTGATCTGCACGACATCGGTGCCCGTGGCCTGCAGGAACTGGATCGTCTCCAGCGTGTTCGCGCTGCTCGGCGCCGGCGCTCCGTAATTGAGTTTGCCCGGATTCGACTTGAGATAGGCAACGAGCTCCTTCACGTTCTTCGCGGGCACGGTGGGGTTCACCACCAGGCAGCCCGGCACATCCACCACCTGCGTGACCGGGACGAGGTCCTTCAGCGGCCGGAAGGGGAACTTGGTGTAGTAGTTGGGATTGATCGCCATCGTGCCGATGTTCCCGAGCAGAAAGTTGTAGCCATCCGGGTTAGCGCGCACCGCGACCTCGACCCCGATGTTGCCGGCAGCCCCGCCCCGGTTGTCCACCACCACCTGCTGCTTGAGCAGGTCCTGCATCGCAGGCTGGATGATGCGCCCGACGGTGTCGGACGCGCCCCCGGGTGCAAACGGCACGATCATGCGCACCGGCCGCGAGGGGTAGGTGTCCTGCTTTGCCTGCGCGTAGGCGTGCGCCACCGGCAGCATGCCGGCGGCGAGCAGGAACGGAAGCAGGTGCAGTCGGGTTCTCATGGCGAAATCCTCCTCGTTGTCGTTCGGTTATTTTCCGGGTATCACGGGCAGCAGCAGGTGGGAAGGCATGCTACCACCCGTGAAGACGGTATTGTCGCCTACATTGTAATCGGCGCTGTAGTGGGTATAGGGCGCGGAGCCGACCCCGTCGCGCGGCTGGATGTCGAGCCGGATCCGGTGCCCCTTGCGGAACACCATGCAGGTGGGCCAGATCTCCACGTCCAGGCGCACCGGCTGGGATTTCTTCAGCCACAGCCGCTCGTCGTGGACGTGGTAGGGCCGGTGGGGAAGGGCAAGCCGGGTATCGAGCTTGCGGGGCGAGGCGACGTTGTTCATGACTCCAGAAAGCGAGGAACGCGCTACGCGCTCCTTATTCGACTTTGATGTTGTTATCGATCACGATCTTGCCCCAGGTTTTGATCTCCTCGAGCACGAATTGCTGAAATTCCTGGGGCGACCGATTGACCACTCCTGTCATGAATACTTTGGCAAGCGCTTCCTTCGTTGCCGGGCTCTCCATGACCTTCACGACATCAGCGTGGATCCGCGCCAGGAGCGGCTTGGGGATGCCGGCGGGAGCGAACAGGCCGTTCCAGGCATTGGTGCCGTAACCGGGGTAGCCGGCTTCCGCGACGGTCGGGACGTTGGGCAGTTCGGGGCGCCGTGTCGGCCACGTGGTCGCCAGCGGCTTGATCCGGCCGGCGCGGATGTTCTGCAGCGACGAGGCCATGTTGATGAACATGAACTGGATTTCATTGCCCATGATCGCCGGGATCATCTGGGCCGCACCCGCCTTGTACGGGACGTGCGTCAGCTCGACGCCCATATGCTTGAGAAGCTTGACGGCATCGAGATGCGGGTACGAGCCCACCCCCGCGGAGCCATAGTTCAACTTTCCGCCCGACTTCCTGGCGTAGTCGGCGAACTCCTTCAGGCTCGAGGCCGGCACCGCGGTGCTCACCACCCACAGATGCGGCAGCTGGATCAGGTTGGTGACGCCGGTGAGGTCGCGCGAGGGCTTGACCTTGAGCGAGGCGAACGTCGTTTCGTTGATCGCGTTGGTCGAGACATTCCCGACCTGCAGCGTGTAGCCATCGGAAGCCGCCCTTGCGGCCAGTTCGATGGCGATGGTGCCCGAGGCGCCGGCCCGGTTGTCCACGATGACCGGTTGCCCCCACAGCTCGCTGACGCCGGTCTGCAGCAGGCGTGCCGTTATATCAGTGGCGCCGCCGGGCGCGTAAGGGACGATCAGGCGCACCGGCCGCTGCGGAAATTTCTCGGCCGCGTTCACGGCGACCGCCGCGACCACACACGAAATGACTGCCAACAATCGGAAAAGCTTGTCCATCGTGTCCTCCTCAGATCTCAATCGCCGGAGCGAGCCGTAGCGCCGTCAGCCGGCCTGCTTCATGTCGTCGGGGGTGATCGGCAGCTTGATGGGGCGCTTGAGCTTCGCGGACAGGTCGATCGCCTTGGTCAGCATCAGGCGATTGTGACCCTCGCGGGCGGTCGCGTGCTGCGTCGGCACGCCGAGCGACACGCGATTAAGCCACGAGTTGGTTTCCTCGCGCATCGGGCCGCGCAGCTCGCCGAGCGCCATGTCTCCGACCGGGTAGCTGGTCAGGAAATCGACGTGGCGGCGCTTGTCCGGCGAGTAGCCCTCGGCCTGGATCAAGTTGGTAGCGAGGACGATGTCGCGGTGCGTGTCGTCGATGGTGAGCACGCCCTCGGTGCCGACGGCGCCGATCTCGAGGCTGTAGACCGCGCCTGGCCAGATCTCCGGCAGCGCCCAGGAAATCACGCCGTGATAGATCGCGCCGTCGTCAAAGGTGATGGTATAGCCGGTGCCGTCGACCCCCTGCCAGGTCGGGCCCAGGGCCTTGTTCACCGAACGCGCGTAAACCTCGACGGGCTTCTTCGCCTCCATCAGCCACATCACGATGTCGAGCGCGTGGGTGCCGGAGATCACCATCGGCGTCACCTCGGCGCGGTTGTCGCTTCGCTTGTAGTTGTCGATGGCAACCAGCCGGTTCATGAAGGCGCGCGAGGTCACCATGGTGACTTCGCCCAGCGCGCCGGATTTCACCTTCTCCTTGGCCACGAGCCAGCGGCGGCGGAAGCGCTGGGTGTAGCCGATCACGGCGTCCACGCCGCTCTTCTCGATGGCGGCGAGCGTGCTGGCGGATTCCGCGAGGTCCGTCGCGAGCGGCTTCTCGATCAGCATCGGCAGCTTGCGCTCCGAAGCGAAGACGACCGGATCGACGTGCAGGTGCTCGTCGGTGGAGACGACGACGGCGTTGACTTCCGGCCGCGAGAGCAGCTCACGGAAATTCGTGGTGACGAAGTCGGCGCCGCACTTCTCACGCACGATTTCGCCGCGCTCAGGGTTGATCTCGGCAAGGCCGATCCAGTCCACCTCGGGGTGGCGCGCCGCGAGCTCTCCCCGGATCAAACCGACACGTCCTGCTCCGACGATGGCGAGGCCGATGCGTTTGGGCTTTTTCTTCATTACAGATCAGCGGGCGGCGGCGGCGGAAGTGCGCGATTCCGGCAGCGGTAGATTGACCGGCTGGCGGCGCTCGGCGGAGAGGTCGGCCGCGATGTAGACCTCCATCACCTGGCGCGCTTGCTCCGGGGTAACCAGCACTGGGCGATCGCAAGCCACCGCCTCGAGAAAATGCACGGTCTCGGCTTTCATCGGCCCGGCGTACGCGTGGTCCACGAATTCCCCCGGCATGGAAGACATCGGCAAACGCATGCCCTCGCGCATCGTGTTGAGGACCACATCGCGGTGGCTGTCGTCCACCAGCAGCGCGCCCTCGGTGCCGATCATCTCGATCCAGGTCGTGGAGAAATTCGGGTAGCCGGGCGGCAGGCTCCAGCCGGCGTTCACCACGAAGGAAAGGCCGTTATTCATGATGACGGTGATGAGCTGGGTGTCGGGGATGTCCGCCCCCGTCGCTTCCCGCATCGCCCCGTAATTGATTGTCGAATAGACCTGCACCGGCTTGGCGGGCTCCAGGCACCACAGCACAAAGTCAAGGTCGTGGGTAGCTTCCATCGCGGCGGGGGAGAGCTTGGTGCGCCCAGTGATCTTCTTGCCCAGGCCGCGCGTGACGTGGCGGCTGACCAGCGCGCTCACCGGCTTCCCGATCGCGCCGTCGGCGATGGATTTCTTGACGTAGGCAAACTTCGGGTTGAAGCGTTGCGAGTAGCCGATCGTGAACTTGAGGTGGTTCTTGCGCGCCAGGGCAATCAACTCGTCGGCTTCATGCAGCTCGATGGCGATCGGCTTCTCCAGGAACACATGCTTGCCAGCCAGCAGGCACTCGCGCGCCATCGGATAGTGATGGGTCTCCGGGGTCGCCGAGATGAAGTAAGCGTCGATCTCGCGGATTTTCAGGAGCTCACGGTAATCGGCGGTGGTGGTCTTCGCCCCGGTTGCCCTGGCGACCTCTGCCAGGCGCTCCGGCCTGACCTCGGCGAGATGGAGGTTGCCGACGACGGGGTTGCTGGCGCAGGTTTCGGCGCGGATGCCGCCGCACCAACCGGTGCCGATGATGCCGACGTTGATTTGCTTCAACTGCCCTCCGGGATCGAAGCGAACAGGGGATCAACCATAATGTTAACATTGGATTTGCTGCAGCACCCATCGGTATTCTGCGAGGAGCCCCTTGTCGTTCCACCGCTTCGAAGACATCGAAAGCCATTACCTCACTCCGCACCTGTCCACCGGAAAGGCACCGGTGATCGACGGCCGCTACATGTACTTCTGCCTGCTGCACAAGAACGCGGGCACCGGCTCCGAGCTGCATTACCATCCCAATGAGCTGCTGATCTTCCCGCTGCGGGGCAAGATCAACGCCATCGTCGGCAAGGACCGCCGCATCGTCTCTCCCGGAACGTTCGTGCACGCCCCCGCGTAT
>JAHZNX010000308.1 GCA_020028375.1 Betaproteobacteria bacterium
GATTGCAGCCGAGGAGCTGGGTCTGCCCTACGAGCACGTGGACATCACGCGGCCCGACACCGACGTGCAGCCCCACTCGCTCGGCGCGCTCGCGAGCCGCCTTACCTATGTCGCGGGCAACGCGGTAAAAAATGCCGCCACGGCGGCCGCGAAGCAGCTACTCGATGCGGCCGCGGAGCAGCTCCAGCGCCCGGCCTCCGAGCTCACCATCATCAACGGCGAGATCGGCCCGCGCAGCGGCTCGGAAACAGAATTCAGGCCGGTGAGCGCGGTCGTGCGCGCGAACATCTACCGGCGCGGCGGCCAGCCCATCGTCGGGGTGGGCACGTTCGACAATCCCTCCGAGTTTCCCGACCACAACCGCTACGGTAACGAATCGGGCGCCTACAACTTCGCGGCGCAAGCGGCCGAAGTCGAAGTCGACCGCGCCACCGGCGAGGTAAAGCTCCTCGAAATCGCCGCGGTCGTGGATTGCGGGACGGTCATCAACCCGGCCACCGCGGAAGGCCAGGTGCAGGGCGCCGTGACCCAGGGCATCGGCCTTGCCATGATCGAGTACTTCGACTGGTGGAACGGCCAGCCGAGCGACCCGCAGCTGAAGGACTACCCCATTCCCGGCGCCGCGACGATGCCGAAACTGCACGTCGCCTTCGCCGAGTCCTATGAGCCCTCGGGGCCGTTCGGCGCCAAAGGGCTCGGCGAAATCGGGCTCGATGCCGTGCCCGCGGCAATCGCCAACGCGGTCGCCGACGCCTGCGGGGTACGCATCCACGATCTTCCGATCACCGCGGAGAAGATCCACCGCGCGCTGCATCCGCAGCTCTATGCGAATGAGAAGGCCGAGCCTCCCGCCGCCCCCAAGGGCGGCATGTGGTCGCGCCTCTCCGCGGGCAGGCCTTCCGGCGCACGGCCCTTCAGCCCGGAGTTCGTGACGGCGACGAGCGTCGAGGAGGCCGTTCGGCTCCTCGCGGCGGGCGATGCGGCGCTCGTTGCGGGGGGCATGTCGCACGCTCTGCGGCGGGAACGCACCGGCTTTCCGCAGGCGAAGCGCCTGGTCTCGATCATGCGCATCCCCGATTTGAGCAAGATAGCGATAAGCGGGCACGGTGTCTTGTGGGCGGGGGCGGCGGTGCGGCAGCAGGCACTCTGGGAGGAGCCGGCCATTAGAAAAACCTGGCACGCGATGCATGACGCGATGGAGGCGGTCGGACACACGCGGATCCGCCGCATGCTTACGGTCGGCGGCAGTGTCGGGCCGCTGATCGGAGGATTCGATCTGCCGCTCGCCCTCCTCGTCCTGGGAGCGCGCGTGACGCTGGCCGGGCCGAACGGGCGGCGCACCGTAGCGCTGGAAGAAGCCTTCCAGAAGCGCTTTGCCAAGGACGAGATGGTGGTCGCGATCGAAGTGGACCCGCCGCCCGCTCGATCCGGCTCAAGCTTCTACAAATACATGGCGCGCGGCGTCCTGGAAATTCCCACCGTCAATACCGCGGCGACGGTAAGCCTCAACTCCGACGGCACGTGCAACCGGGCGCGCGCCGCGATCGGTGCGGTCAGCTGGAAGCCGCTCGTGCTCGACTTGAAGGAACTCGCCGGGCAGCGCCTTAGTGACGACCTGTTACGCAAGTCCGTGCAGAGTGTGCGCGCCGCCGCAGAGCCGGTCTCGGACGTGCGCGGCTCCGTGACTTACAAGCGCGAGATGGCCGTAGAATTTGCCTACCGGGCGCTGGCACGAGCGTGGAAGCGCGCTCAACAGGGAAAAGCGTGACTCGTGACGGGTGACTCGTGACTCGTACATTCAGAGCGACTGTCAAAATATTCTCCCCTCCTGCCCGAGGAGGGGTGGCGCGAAGCGACGGGGTGGTGGGAGCAATGCACGGCTGCTTTCTGGCAAGTGCGATGGCGCTGCTCGTTGCCAGCGGCGCCGTTTTTGCCCAGGGTTATCCTACCGGCCCGGTGCGCGTCATCGTGCCGTTCCCGCCGGGCGGCGGCGTGGACGGTGCAGGCCGGCTCATCAGCCAGAAGCTCTCCGAAGCTCTGGGCAAGCAGTTCGTCGTCGACAACCGCCCGGGCGCAAACGGAATGATCGGGAGCGAGCTCGCCGCCAAGTCGGCGAAGGACGGCTATACGTTGATGGTAAACGGCGCGAATTTCGTCACCACACCCAGCCTGTACAGCAAGGTCACGTACCATCCGGTCCGGGACTTCGAGCCGGTCAGCCTGCTCGCGCTTGCGCCCAATGTGCTGGTGGTGCACCCGTCGCTGCCGGTGAAATCGGTCAAGGAGCTGGTGGCGCTCGCGAGATCCCGGCCCGGGGAGGTCAACTACGCCGGCTCCGGCAGCGGCAGCACTCCGCACCTCGCCGCAGAGCTGTTCAATACCCTGGCGAAGATCACGATGGTCCACGTCCCGTACCGCGGGACCGGCCCGGCGATCGTGGGGCTGATGAGCGGCGAGGCGAGCGTCATGTTCATGCCCACGACCAATGCCGTGCCGCTCGTCAGGTCCGGGCGGATGAGAGCGCTCGCCGTCACCAGCCGCGAGCGCGTGCCGGCCATGCCGGAGCTGCCCACCGTGTCCGAGTCCGGCCTCAAGGGCTATGAATCCAGCCAGTGGTACGGCCTGCTCGCGCCGGCCGGCACCCCCGCGGACGTGCTCGGGCTCCTCAGCTCGCAGGTCGTGAAGATCATGCAGGCACCGGACATGAAGCAGCGCCTGACGGGCGAAGGCCTCGTTGCCGTTGGCAGCACGCGCGAGCAGTTCGCGGCGCACATCAAGGTCGAGCTCGCGAAGTGGGTGAAGGTCATCAAGGCGTCGGGGGCAAAGGTGGACTGAAGAGTACTCCCACCACCCCGCCCGCTTGCGCGCGCACCCCTCCTCAGGCAGGAGGGGAATACATGTCGTCAGACACCATAAGAATTCATTCGAGGAGAGAAACATGACACCGATCCCGGGATCCAAGCGGAAGAGAACTTGCACGTTGCTCGGTGTCGCATTGGTTGCGTCGTTCGCGTGGATAAGCAGCACATCCGCGCAAGGTTACCCGAGCCGGCCGGTACGCCTGATCGTGCCGCAGAGCGCGGGCGGCTCGACCGACGTCGTGGCGCGCGTCGTCGCGCAGCGCATGAC
>JAHZNX010000309.1 GCA_020028375.1 Betaproteobacteria bacterium
GCCGAGCCGATGAAGATCTCGGAATTCGCATTGCCCAGCCGCCCCTTGAAGTTGCGGTTGGCGCTGGAGATCACGACATCGCCGTCGCCGGTGATGAGGTGTCCGGTAATGTTGACGCAAGTGCCGCAGCCCGCGGCCTCGACGGATGCGCCCGCCCGGGTGAGGACCTCGATCAGGCCTTCGCGCGCAGCCTGCAGGTAGACGTTGCGCGAAGCGGGCGTCACGATCATGCGCACGCCCCGCGCGATGCGCCGGCCCTTCAATATGGCAGCCGCCTGGCGGATGTCGTCGAGCCGGCCGTTGGTGCAGGTGCCGATCAGCGCGTAGTGAACGCACTGGTCCTTGACCTCGGACACCCCGACCACGTCGTCGATGCGGTGCTTGCGCGCCACCTGCGGCGGCAGATTCGAGGCATCGATTTCGATGCGCTCGCAGTAGCGCGCGTCGGGGTCGGCTTTTATCGGGCGCGGCTCTCGCGCGCCGCGCGCCTTGAGCCAGGCAAGGGTCTTCTCGTCGGCTTCCAGCAGCGCGGCTTTTGCGCCCAACTCGGCCGCGTGGTTGGCGAGCGTCATGCGGTCGTCGATCTCCATCGCCGCCACCGCCGGGCCCGCATACTCGATCGCCTTGTAGTTGGCGCCCTCTGCGCCGATCCGTCCGAGCATGGCGAGCGTGAGATCCTTGGCCCACACGCCGGGCTGCAGCCGCCCCTTCAGATCGACGCGGATGGTCTCGGGCACGCGGAACCAGAGCTTGCCCGTCATCATCACCGCGGCGAGATCGGTGCCCTCGACACCGGTGCCAAAGGCGTTGAACGCACCGTAGGTGGTCGAATGCGTGTCGGTGCCGGCCACCAGGTCGCCGCAGGTAAAGTGCCCGCCCTCGGGCAGCACCTGGTGGCAGATGCCGTCACCGACATCGTAGAGGACCGTGCCGTGCGCCTCGGAAAACGCGCGCATTTCGCGGTGGATATTGGCGGCTTCCGGATGCGGCGGCGGCGAATAATGGTCCAGCACGAAGGCGGTGTGAGCGGCGAACGGCAGCTTCGCGGCACCGAGCTCCTCGATGCGCCTCAATGCATTGGTCGCGCGCGCGTCGTGGAGCATGGCGAAGTCCACCCTGGCGACGATCACGTCGCCCGCGTTCACCGGCCCGCCGCCGGCGTGCGCACCCAGTATTTTCTCGGAGATCGTCGCGCCCATGTGGGTCATCGAGTCCGGATCGCGCATTGAATGGCACGCAGTGTCCATTCCAATGCGCGGAGCGGACCCGGCAAACTCGCTGTCCGGATCGGCAATTCTAGCAGGCTTCATCTGGCACGCGGCCCGCGGATGTGGTATCTACACGCTTTCCCAATCACACCAGCGATCATGCCCGCAACGCCTCAGCCCTCGCTCACCGCCTACGTCGCCAGATTCATCACCGAAACGAAAGCATCTCGCATCCCGGCCGACGTGATGCACCTCGGCAAGCGCTCGATCCTGGACGGCATCGGGCTCGCGCTCGCCGGCAACTCCGCAAAATCGGGCGCCATCGTGCGCCAGTACCTCAAGACGCTCGGTTGCCCGACCGACAAGGGCTGCACGGTCATTGGCACCGCTCTCAAGATGCCGGCGCGCTTCGCGGCCTTCGCCAACGGCATCGCCATTCACGCCGACGATTACGACGACACCCAGCTCGCGGTCGCCAAGGACCGCGTCTACGGGCTGCTCACCCACCCGACCGCGCCGGCGCTGCCGCCGACGCTGGCGCTGGGCGAGCTCGGCAACCGCTCGGGGCTCGACGTGCTCACCGCGTACCACGTCGCGGTGGAAGTCGAGACCAAGATCGCCGAGGCGATCAATCCGCGCCATTACGACGAGGGCTTCCACTCGACGGCCACGATCGGCGCCATCGGCGCCGCCGCCGGCGCGGCCAAGCTGCTCGGGCTCGATGCCGAGCAGACGCAGCGCGCGCTCGGAATCGGCGCGAGCCAGTCCGCCGGCCTGCGCGAGAGCTTCGGCACCATGACGAAGCCGTTCCATCCCGGGCGTTCCGCCGAGAGCGGCGTCGTCGCGGCCGAGTTTGCGAAGCTCGGCTGGACTTCGACGCCGATCGTCCTCGAAGCGGGCCGCGGCTTCTTCCAGGCGGCCGGCGGCGGCTACGACGCGGGCGCGATCGACGGCAAGCTCGGCAACCCCTGGACCTTCGCCTTCCCGGGCGTCTCGATCAAGCCGCACCCGTCGGGGTCGCTCACCCACCCCGGCATGGGGCTCATGCTCGATCTCTTGCGCCAGCACGACATCCGGCCGGAGCAAGTCGCGAAGGTCAAGGTCGGCACCAACCGGCACATGCCCAACGCGCTGATCCATCACCGGCCGAAGAACGAGCTGCAGGCCAAGTTCAGCATGGAATTCTGCATGGCGATCCTGCTGCTGGAGCGGAAGGCGGGTCTCGCCGAGTTCACCGACGAGGTCGTGAACCGCCCCGACGTGCAGAAAATGATCGAGCGGATCGAATTCGGCGTGCATCCCGAGGCGGAAGCCGCGGGCTATGAGAAGATGACCACCCTTATCGAGATCCAGCTGACGGACGGCCGCAGCATCGGCGGCCGCGCCGACTTCGGGAAGGGCAGCCCCACCAACCCGATGAGCGACGACGAACTCGCCGTCAAGTTCCGCGAATGCGCGGCGTGGGGCAAGCTCCCCGGGGCGAGCGCCGACAAGGTGGTGGATATGGTATTCAACCTCGAGAAGCTCAAGAACATCTGCAGCCTCACGCGGATCCTTGCCAGGAAACGCTAATGGACAAGCCTGTTATCGGTCTGATGCTCGGCGATGCGACCGGCATCGGCCCGGAAATCAGCGCCCGCCTGCTCGCTTCCGGCGCGGCGGGCGAGGTCGCCAACATCGTGGTCATCGGCGACCGGCGCGTGCTGGAGCTCGGCATGCGGGACGCCCGGGTCAAGATCGGCTACCGCGTCTATCCGTCGGTGGACTCCATACGCTGGCCGGCCGAGCAGCTGCCGGTGCTCGACCTCGGCAATGTCGACCCGGCGCGCTTCAAGCGGGGCGAATCATCGGCCGAATCCGGACGGCTCACGGGCGAAACGCTCAAGTTCATGATCGACCTCGCGCTTGCCGCCA
>JAHZNX010000310.1 GCA_020028375.1 Betaproteobacteria bacterium
CCGCGGGCTTGCGGAGACCGCGCTGGGGAAGAAGGGGGCGGATGCCGTGCTCGCAACCGCGTGGCGGCTGGAGAAGCTTGACGACGTGGGCGACCTGCTCAAGCTCGTGAAATTTGCCGAGGCCCGCCGCAAGTAAGAGCGCCTGACGAAATGACGTGCCCTGCCTTACTCCCCTCCTTTTCAAGGAGGGGTGGATGCGAAGCAGACGGGGTGGTTACGTGGGTACGCATGCCTCCCACCACCCCGCCCGCTTGCTCGGGCACCCCTCCTCGGGCAGGAGGGGAATTCATTTTGTTAGGCGCTCTAAGTCATTCCTCGCCTTTGATTCCCGCCTGCTGGATCACCTTCGCCCACTTGGCGCGCTCGGCCTTGATCTGGGCGGCGAGCTGTTGCGGCGTGCTGCCCACCGCCTCGGAGCCTTCGGCCGCGATGCGGCCCTTCATGCGAACCGGCCCGGAAACCGCCAGCGCGCGCACCCGCTGGGCCTTGATGTGGGGCTGGGCGCTGATGATGCCCGCGAACGAGAAATGGATGCTGCCGGCGAAGAGATCGGGGTAGGCGGCGGCGATGCCTTTGTACGGCACGTGCACGACCTGGATCTTCGTCATCGCGCGGAACAGCTCGGTCATGAGATGGATCTGGCTGCCCTGGCCGACTGACGCGAAGTTGAGCTTGCCGGGATTCGCGCGCGCGTGGGCGATGAGCTCGGAGACCGAGTTGGCGGGAAGCGAGGGCGTCGTCATCAGCACGTAGGACTGGGCGCTCAACTGAGTGATCGGCGCGAAGTCGCGCTCCAGGTCGTACGGCGCCCGGAACAGCAGCGGGCGGATCACCTGGCTCACACTGAAGATGTTGAGCGTGTAGCCGTCCGGCGCCGCGAGCCTTCCGAGGTCGAGCGCGATCGCGCCGCTAGCCCCGGCCCGGTTGTCCACGACGACCGTCTGCCCGAGCGTGTCGGTCAGCTTCTGTGCGACCGCGCGCCCGATCGTGTCCGGGCCGCCCGCGGCCGCGGTGGGTATGAGCAGCCGGATCGGCTTGGCGGGATAGGACTGCGCGGTGCTCTGCGCGGCAAACGCGATCCACAGCGCCGCGCAGGCGCAGCGCACCCGCCACATGACTAGCTCCTCGTTCCCGGAAACTGGAGCAGGAGCGCTTCGAGCCCCTTCGATCCCGCCTTGAAGGACAGCGGCGCGTCGTCGAAGGAAACGAAGACCGTGGACCACGCTGGAAAAGTCCCCGCAGCGATCTCCAGGCTGCCGTTCAGCACGAGGTAGTACTGGCCGCCCGTTGCGCGCGGGTCGGGGCCGACACGGCTCATGCCCGGTCCCATCCGGATCAGCGACGCGCCGAGACCGTCGCTTCCGTCCAGCTCCGCGAGCAGCGGCTCCACCGTCATTTCCTTCCGGTCCATCAGGACGGGCTCGGTGCTGAGCGTGACGCCGGCGGCGACGCCGTGGCGCTTGCGCGAGGGCTTGAGCGCCTCGCGATAGCCGGGCTTGTGCAGGTAGTGCGCGCCCGGATCGGACTTCGCGCGCAGGGTGAAGTAGGAGTAGCCCTGGAGACCGGCGTTGATGGGGCCGTAGCCGGTGTGATGCTCGGCGAAGTGCACGGCCAGCGTCGCGGCGGGGTGCCGCCCCATGCCGCCGCTGCCGGCAACGAAGATCTGGAACTGATCGACCTCGTGGAAATGCGGCAGGATGGTCTCGCCGGCGTGCATCTCGATGAGGAACGCCTGCGGCTCGTTCCTGATCTCGCCGCCGTAGCCCGGTTTGCCGAGGAAGTCGGTGCGCCAGTGCTCTTCGCCCGTGCCCCGCGACTGGATGATCCGCCGGCCCTTGAGGGCCTGCTCTCCTGCGACCGCCTGCACCATGAGTGACTCCTTTCGAGCGCCCGATGCTACGCGTGCATGAGGCGCGCCAGCTCGGCGGCATCCTTCAGCTTCTCCAGGCCCAGCACCGCGTCGCGCAGCTTGCCGACCCGCGCCCTGGGCAGCGCTTTGCGGGCGAGCTTCTCGTATTTTTCCACGATCTCGGCGTCAGAGGCGAATTTCTTCTCGCTGCCGCGCGCGGCTTCGACCGTGCGCTTCAGCACCGTGCCGTCGTTCAAATGCGCTTCGACGTGCACCTTGTGGCGGAATTTCGCGCCGAGCGCCGTGATCTCCGGGTCGTGCACGACCTCGACCTTTTCCGCGAGCGCCATGCGCGCGCGGTCGGCGACCTTGTCCTCGGTGAACTGGTCGACGAAGCAGTCGCCCTCGAGGAGCCAGGTGGCGACGCAGTAGGGGAGGTTCAGCTGGGCGGAAGTGAGTCCCTGCGGGACGTATTTCCACCCGACGTGGTTCACCGTCACCTGCGAGCCGCGCACGACGATCCTCCTGACATCCTTCGCGCCGAAGCGGTGCTCGCGCTGCATGTCTCGGATCGCGTCGAGCGTGGTGTGGTTGGTGCCGACGCAGGCGTAGAACTTGAGCGCGACGCCCATCGTCTGCCACGTCTCGCCCAGGCCCGCGGTGAGCTCATTCAGGTTGAAATGGTCCTTCGATTGCGAGAGCGTGGTGCAGAATCCGCCGTATTCGCTTTCCAGCACGTTGACAATGCCGGTGAATCCCGCTTCCGCGAGGAGCGCGCCGTAGAGCCCGCTTTGCGACGAGCGCCCGGCGTGCATGCGCTTCACCATGGCGCCGAATTGCGCCGCCATCAGCCCCGCGGCCTGGGTCCCGGCGATGCCGAGCGCGTGCACCGTCTCCCCGGCGTCGAGCTTGAGACCGCGCGCGGCGCCCGCGGCGGCGGAGAACACGCCGAGCGTTGCGCCCGAATGCCAGCCCGAGGCGATATGCTCGGGCCCCATGCACAGGCCCACCCGCGGGCCGATCTCGTAACCTGCGACCGCCGAGGTCAGGAACTCCCTGCCGCTCATTCCGCCCTCCAGCTCGGCGATGGGGATGAGGGCCGGGAGCACGACCGCCCCCACGTGAAGCACGCCGGCGCGATGCACGTCGTCGAGCTCGAAGCCCTGTACCGCGGTGCCATTGGCGAGCGCCGCATGCGGGGCGGACAGCTTCTTCTTCGTCCCCCACACGCCGCATTCGCGCGTTGAGTCCACCTTCGACAGCGAGTCCTGCAGAATGCGGCACCATTCGAGGTCCGCCCCATAGAGCGCGCAGCCGAGCGAGTCGAGCATCAGGAGCTTGATGCGGTGCCGGACCTCCCCGGGGATCGCCTCGTATTTGAGGCCGGACACAAACTCCGCGATGCCGCGCGTGTAGGGGTTATCGGAAGCGGTTGAATGCATTTTGGCGTCTT
>JAHZNX010000311.1 GCA_020028375.1 Betaproteobacteria bacterium
GCGACGCCTTCGGTTCGGATGATGCCCCGGATCATCGGCTACCTTGGATACGATCCGGGTGCTCGGTTAGACCCGTCTTCTACAGTGAGCGCTTGTGCGCGGCCGAAAAGCCCAGCAATTTCAATGTCCGGGTGTCCGCCGCGTCAATGTGTAGTGCTAAATTATTTTGTGAATGTGCGATTATTGTTGATTTCGCGCGCGATTCCGTGATGCTTCGCGCATGTTCCTGCGCGAGAAGCGAATCGGCGCCTACAGCTACGTCTATCTCGTCGAGAGCGTGCGCGAGGACGGTCGCGTCAAGCAGCGCGTGATCAAGAACCTCGGCCGCAAGGACGAGGTCGCGGCGAGCGGGGAACTCGATCGGCTGGCGCGCTCGGTGGCGCGGCTGGCGCAACGCACCATGGTGCTGTCGTTGCTCGACGGCGGCGCGGCGCCCGGGTTGTCGCCGGTGCGGATCGGACCGGCGCTGCTGTTCGAGCGGTTGTGGGAAGAGACCGGCTGCCGGGCCGTGGTCACGGCGGCGATGGAAGGACGGGGCTTCGAGTTCAAGATCGAGCGCGCGGTTTTCCTGACGGTGCTGCACCGGTTGATGGTGTCGGGCTCGGACCGGTCGGCGGAGCGCTGGCGCGAGGACTATCGCATCGAAGGGACCGAGGCGCTGGAGCTGCATCACCTCTATCGGGCGATGGCATGGCTGGGCGAGGAGATCGCCGACCAGGATGGCGCCAACGCCAGGGCGCCGCGCCGCACCAAGGACGCGATCGAGGAGGCGCTGTTCGATAGGCGGCGTGATCTGTTCAGCGAGCTGTCGCTGGTGTTCATGGACACGACCAGCCTCTACTTCGAGGGAGCGGGCGGGCAGACGCTGGGCCAGTACGGCTACAGCCGCGATCACCGCTCCGACCTGAAGCAGATGGTGGTGGCGGCGGTGATCGACGGCGAGGGCCGGCCGCTGTGCTGCGAGCTGTGGCCGGGCAACAGCGCGGACGTAGTGGCGCTGATCCCGGTCATCGACCGGCTGCGCCGGCGGTTTGGCATCGGTCGCGTGTGCGTGGTTGCCGATCGCGGCATGATCAGCGCCGCGACGATCGCGGCGCTGGAAGAGCGCAAGCTCGAGTACATCCTCGGCGTGCGCGAGCGCAGCGACAAGCTGGTGCGCGAGGTGGTGCTGGCCGACAAGCGTCCGTTCAATCCGCTGACGCTCGCCAAGCGCGGCAAGGAGGTCGACTACGGCGCCAAGGAGGTGAAGCTCGGAAGCGTGCGTTACATCGTCTGCCTCAACCACGCGCAAGCCGCCAAGGATGCCGCCGATCGCGGGGCCATCCTTGAGAGCCTCGCGCAACGGCTGAAGAAGGGCGACAAGGCGCTGGTCGGCAACGCCGGCTACCGCCGCTACCTCAAGACCGAAGGCAGCGGGGGCTTCGCGATCGATCAGGCCCGGGTCGCCGACGACGCCCGGTTCGACGGGATCTTCGTGCTGCGCACCAACACCGACCTGCATCCCCTGCGGGTGATGCTGCGCTACAAGGAACTATGGATGGTCGAGCAGGTGTTCCGCACCGCCAAGAGCCTCCTGGCCACACGTCCGATCTTCCACAAACTGGACGAGACCATCGCCGGTCACGTGTTCTGTTCGTTTCTCGCGCTGGTGCTGCGCAAGGCGCTCGAGGATCGCCTGGCCGCGCGCGGGCTCAAGTTCGAATGGGCCGACGTGCTGCGCGATCTCGAGCGGCTGCAGGAAATCGAGGTCGAGCAGGACGACAAGCGCTTCATCCTGCGCACGCCCACAACGGGCGTCGCCGGCAAGCTGTTCAACGCCGTCGGCGTCGCGCTGCCGCCCAACATCCGCGAGTTGCCGCCGCCGAGGACCTGAACCGCGGCCCAATGGCGTAGTGCTAAGGCCGAAAACGCGGCTCGCAACCTATTGAAAACGGCGAACTATCGAACGGGCACTGTAGAAGATGGGTTTGAGGGGAAGAGGGTGGGGTGAGGGGGTCGCGCGTCTGCGCGCCGAAAGACTCTTTTTGCCGCCAGACGGCGGCACCCCTCTGTGCGATCGGGGACATGGGTAACAGAACTATCCGGGCACATGGGTAACACAATTTCAGGCTGGAGGTTTGGGCTGAGGCTCAAGGCGGGGGCGCGCCCCCGCCTTGAGCCTTTCGAAGTTGGCTTCGTCGTCGAGGGTGCCGAGCGCGATCGGTCCGTAGTGGAGGCGCCACACGCCGTCGTCGGTCGGCTCGAGGCCGAGCGGCTCGCCGATGAGCGCCTCGCCGATGAAGACGAGTTCGCCCCGCCATCTGATCTCGCCGTTGTGGCGCACTCGCCGCACCTCCCAGCCGGCGGCGTACTCGGGCTCCCTGAGCCGGCCGCTGTAGGGCCTGGCCGGCGGGTTGTAGTGCTTGGCCGGCGGCGTCTGGCCGAGCGCCTCGTGCGGGCGCTCTTCGTTGAAGGTGCGGCGGAACGCATCGAAGCGACGCTGCTGGGCGCGCGCGTTGGCGGCCGGCGGGCTGGCGGTGTCCTCCTTCAGGGGATCGCCCGCCCCTTCGGGGACGGTGCGATGCAGGCGCTCGTGCCGGCCGTTCTGCTGCGGCTTGCCGGGGGCGATGCGCTCGGGGATGACGCCGGCCTTGATCAGGCGCACCGCGAGCTGCGACAGCCCGCCGACGCCCACGCTCGCGAACGGCGGCCCGTTGTCCGAGCGCATGCGCCAGGGCGGCCCGAACTCGCGGAACGCCGCATCCATGATCGGCCACACCGCCGCCGCGTCGGGGCGCGAAACCGCCTGCAGCCGGATGACGTAGCGGCTCGCCAGATCGCTCAGGCTGAGCGGATCGCACCTCAACCCGTCGCCGGTCAGGAACCAGCCCTTGAAGTCAACGCCCCACACGTCGTTGGCGGCGGCGCATGCAGCCAGCGGCGCCGCCGCCGGCGCGTGGCGGCGCACGCGGCGATGCTTGCTCAGACCGTGGCGGTCCAATATGACCCCGATCGTGCTCTGCGCCGGCCACTTCGTCTCGGGCCGCTTGTCGCACAGCCACGCCCGGATCTTCTTCGGACCCCACGTCGGGTGCGCGCCGCGAACCGCCACGATCGACGCCTCGTCCTCCTCGCTCACC
>JAHZNX010000072.1 GCA_020028375.1 Betaproteobacteria bacterium
GTCCCGGACGCAGTCGGCATAGATGTGCAGCGAATGGTCGTGGATCCGGTAGCCGCGGTCGCGGGCGATCTTCTCCTGCCGCTTCTCGATCTCGGCGTCGAAGAACTCTTCCACGTGCCCGCACTGCACGCACACGAGATGGTCGTGATGCCCGCCCCGGTTGAGCTCGAACACCGCCTTGCCGGTCTCGAAGTGGTGACGAATGAGGAGGCCCGCCTGCTCGAACTGGGTGAGCACCCGGTAGACCGTTGCGAGCCCGGTATCGGTGCCGTCCTTGCTTAGTACCCGGTAGACGTCCTCGGCGGAAAGATGCCTCACCGCGCTTTTCTCGAAGAGCTCGAGTATACGCAGGCGCGGCAGCGTCGCCTTGAGGCCTATCGTCTTGAGATCGTTGGGCGAACTCAACGCGCGTCCCTGTCGGGATGATCGGGCGTCGGTTATCATATTCGCATTTCTCCACCTTGGATACCGCGCCTGCGCATCCATATCCGTGATAGGTGAGCCCGCGAACCCGGCTGCTCTCCCGATCGGTCGCCCGGCGGCCCGGCAATGTCCTCACTCCATGTTCCCGCGCGCCCTCCTTCTATTTGCATTGCTCGTCTCGGGCTGCACCTACGTGCCCTTGCTTACGCCGTACAAGATGGACATCCAGCAAGGCAACGTCGTCACCCAGGCGATGGTCGCCAGGCTGGAGCGGGGGATGACACGCAGCCAGGTGCGGTTCACGCTGGGCACGCCGCTGGTGGTAGACCCGTTCCGCGCGGACCGCTGGGACTACGTTTATCTGTACATGAAGAAAGGCGCCCTGACGGAGCAGCGGCGCATCGTGGTGGTCTTCAAGGACGACAGGCTCGATCGCATTGAGGGCGACGTGGTGCCAGCCGAGCGAGCGAGGATCGACAATCCCGCCCCAGCGGCGGGCAGCGCCCAGTCGGCGCAAAAGGTGGAGAGGTAAGGGGGATATGGCACAGATCAGGCTGGCCGTTGCGGGCAGCTCGGGGCGCATGGGTCGCGCGCTGGTCGAGGCGGTGCAGGGCGCTCCGGACCTGAGGCTCGTGGCTGCGCTCGAACAGAAAGGCAATGCCCATGTCGGCAAGGATGCCGGCGAGCTGATCGGCGCGCCCAGTGGGGTCAGGATCGCCGACGATATCGCCAAGGCGATTGCGGGCGCCGACGTATTCATCGATTTCACGCGTCCCGAGGGCACGATTATGCACGTTGCCGCTTGTCGCAAGCAGGGCATCGGCATGGTGATCGGGACGACCGGCTTTAGCGAAACTCAGAAGAAGGAGATCGCCGCCGCCGCGCGCGATATCGCGATCGTGATGTCGCCCAACTTCAGCGTTGGCGTGAACGTCGCGTTCCGGCTGCTCGAGGTCGCGGCACGAGTGCTCGGCAAGGGCTACGACGTCGAGATCATGGAAGCGCACCACCGGCACAAGGTGGACGCCCCTTCCGGCACCGCACTGCGCATGGGAGAAGTGGTGGCGCAGGCACTCGGGCGCGACCTGAAGAAGCACGCGGTTTTTGGGCGCGAGGGCGTCACCGGTGAGCGCAAGGACGAAACCATCGGATTTGCCACGGTGCGCGGGGGCGACCTGGTGGGCGATCACACCGTGATGTTCATCGGGGCCGGCGAGCGGCTGGAAATCTCTCACCGCGCCTCGAGCCGCGCCAACTTCGCGGGCGGCGCGCTGCGCGCCGCGCGGTTCGTCGCGACGAAGAAGAGCGGCCTTTTCGACATGGCCGATGTATTGGGTTTGAAGTAAGCGGCGTTGCTCCTCACTTAGCGCGCTTCTTCCACGCCAACTGCGCGTTGCCGCAGCGCGTAGGCTCGCGTATAATTCCTTGGGTTGAGCGGGAGGGGCTGCATAGCCCGTCCCGCTTTGTATATCTACACTTGAAATCAAGGGGTTAGCGTGCCGCGGGTTCCCGCGATCCTGGTGCTCAAAGATGGCACCGTTTTCCGCGGCATTTCGATCGGCGCGGAGGGCCTGGCCGCGGGGGAGGTGGTATTCAACACCGCCATCACCGGCTACCAGGAAATCCTGACCGACCCGTCCTACTGCCGCCAGATCGTGACCCTCACCTATCCGCACATCGGCAACACGGGCACCAACGCCGTGGACGTGGAGTCGGACCGGGTCGATGCTGCCGGGCTCGTGATCCGCGACCTGCCGGTGCTCGCCTCCAGCTGGCGCAAGCAGTGGACGCTCACCGATTTCCTCAAGCGGCATGGCGTGCCGGCCATCGCAGAAATCGATACCCGCAAGCTCACCCGCATCCTGCGCGACAAGGGGGCGCAGGACGGCTGCCTGATGGCGGGCACGGTGGACGAGAAAGAGGCGCTCACGGCCGCGCGCGGATTCCCGGGGCTCGTCGGCATGGACCTCGCCAGGGTGGTGAGTTGCGGCGAGCCTTATGAGTGGGACGAGGGTGTGTGGGCCCTGGGCAAGGGCCATGGCCGCCTCGCCGAGCCACGCTTTCACGTCGTCGCCTACGATTACGGGGTCAAGCGCAACATCCTGAGAAAGCTGGTCGCGCGCGGCTGCCGCGTGACGGTCGTCCCCGCGCAGACGTCCGCCGACCGTGCTCTGGCAATGGGACCCGACGGCATTTTCCTCTCGAATGGCCCGGGTGATCCTGAACCCTGCGAATACGCGATCCGGGCGATCCGCAGGTTCCTTGAAATCGGCATCCCGACGTTTGGCATCTGCCTCGGACACCAGTTGATGGGGCTCGCCAGCGGAGCGAAGACGATCAAGATGAAGTTCGGCCACCACGGCGCGAATCACCCGGTGCAGGACCTCGAGTCCGGTCGCGTGATGATTACGAGCCAGAATCACGGCTTTGCGGTGGACCCGGCAACGCTGCCGCCGACCGCCCGCGTGACGCACGTATCACTCTTCGACGGCAGCCTGCAGGGTTTCGCGCGCACCGACCGGCCCGCGTTCTGCTTCCAGGGCCACCCCGAGGCGAGCCCCGGCCCGCACGACATGGACTACCTCTTCGACAAATTCGGGCGCCTCATGGAGGAACACGCCAGCGTCAGTCGTCCGTCGCCAGTCGTCACACAGGTGTCGCATGCCTAAACGCACCGACATCAAGAGCATCCTGATCATCGGCGCCGGGCCGATCGTGATCGGCCAGGCGTGCGAGTTCGACTACTCGGGGGCGCAGGCGTGCAAGGCGCTGAAGGAGGAGGGCTATCGCGTCGTCCTCGTGAACTCCAATCCCGCCACCATCATGACCGACCCGGAGATGGCGGACGCGACCTACATCGAGCCGGTCAACTGGCAGATGGTGGAGAAAATCATCGCCGCCGAACGCCCGGACGCGCTGCTGCCGACCATGGGCGGCCAGACCGGGCTCAACTGCGCGCTCGATCTCGCCCGCAATGGCGTGCTCGAGAAGTACGGCGTCGAGCTGATCGGCGCGACGCGCGAGGCGATCGACAAGGCCGAGGACCGCGAGAAATTCAAGAACGCTATGGAGCGGATCGGGCTCGCGAGCCCGCGCTCGGCGCTCGCGCACAGCATGGAGGAAGCGCTGCAGGTGCAGGCCATGGTGGGCTTTCCCACCATCATCCGGCCCTCCTTCACGCTCGGCGGCACCGGGGGCGGTATCGCCTACAACAAGGACGAGTTCATCGCCGGCGTCGAGCGCGGCCTGGACGCGAGCCCCACGCGCGAGGTGCTGATCGAGGAATCGGTGATCGGCTGGAAGGAATTCGAGATGGAGGTGGTGCGGGACCGCAAGGACAACTGCATCATCGTGTGCTCGATCGAGAACCTGGATCCCATGGGCGTGCACACCGGCGATTCCATCACGGTCGCGCCGGCGCAGACGCTGACCGATAAGGAATACCAGATCATGCGCGACGCGGCGATCGCGTGCCTGCGCGAGATCGGTGTCGACACCGGCGGCTCGAACGTGCAGTTCGCGGTGAACCCGGAGGACGGGCGCCTGTTGATCATCGAGATGAACCCGCGGGTATCGCGCTCCTCCGCGCTCGCCTCCAAGGCGACCGGCTTCCCGATCGCCAAGGTCGCGGCCAAGCTCGCGGTGGGCTACACGCTCGACGAGCTGAGAAACGAGATCACCGGCGGGGCGACCCCGGCCTCCTTCGAGCCGACCATCGACTACGTCGTGACCAAGGTGCCGCGCTTCGCCTTCGAGAAGTTCCCGGAGGCGGACGACCGGCTCACCACCCAGATGAAGTCGGTGGGCGAGGTGATGGCGATCGGCCGCACCTTCCAGGAATCGTTCCAGAAGGCGCTGCGCGGGCTCGAGGTGGGCGTGGACGGCCTGAATCAGCGCACGCGCGACCGCGAGACGATAGAGCGAGAGTTGGGCCACCCCGGCCCCGAGCGCATCTGGTACGTCGGCGACGCGTTCGAGAACGGATTCACCCTGGAGGAAGTGAATGCGCTGACCCACATCGATCCCTGGTTTCTCGCCCAGATCAAGGAGATCGTGGACATCGAGATGGAGCTCGATGACTGCAAGCTTGGGGACATCGATGCTGCAAGGATGCGGGAGCTCAAGCGCAAGGGCTTTTCCGATCGCCGGCTCGCGCATCTGTTCAAGGCGCGGGAAGAGGAAGTGCGCGCGCGGCGCCACGAGCTCGGCGTGCGGCCGGTGTTCAAGCGCGTGGACACCTGCGCGGCGGAATTCGCCACCCACACGGCCTATCTCTACTCGACCTACGAGGAGGAATGCGAAGCCGCGCCGAGCGCGCGCCGCAAAGTCATGGTGCTGGGCGGCGGGCCCAACCGCATCGGCCAGGGCATCGAGTTCGATTATTGCTGCGTGCACGCCGCGCTCGCGCTGCGCGAGGACGGATTCGAGACCATCATGGTCAACTGCAATCCGGAAACCGTTTCGACCGACTACGATACCTCCGACCGCCTCTATTTCGAGCCGCTCACGCTGGAGGACGTGCTCGAGATCGTCCACGTCGAGCAGCCAACGGGCGTCATCGTGCAGTTCGGCGGACAGACGCCTCTCAAGCTTGCGCGCGACCTGGAGGCGAACGGCGTGCCCATCATCGGCACCTCACCCGATTCGATCGACATCGCCGAGGACCGCGAACGCTTCCAGAAGCTGCTCCACCGTTTGAAACTCAAGCAGCCGCCCAACCGGACCGCGCGCAGCACGCAGAAAGCGCTCGCAGTGGCGGAGGAGATCGGCTATCCCCTGGTGGTGCGTCCCTCCTACGTGCTGGGCGGGCGCGCCATGGAGATCGTCTACCAGCAAAGCGATCTCGAGCGCTACATGCGCGAGGCGGTCAAGGTGTCGAACGACTCGCCGGTGCTGCTCGACCGGTTTCTCAACGATGCCACCGAAGTGGACGTGGACGCCGTTTGCGACGGCAAGCAGGTCATCATCGGTGGCGTCATGGAGCACATCGAGCAGGCCGGCGTGCACTCCGGAGATTCCGCCTGCTCCCTGCCTCCGTACTCCCTCACCCGGGAGATGCAGGACGAGCTCAAGCGCCAGACGGTCGCGATGGCAAACGCTTTGAAGGTTGTCGGCCTGATCAATGTGCAGTTCGCGATTCAGGACGGGGTGGTCTACGTGCTGGAAGTCAATCCGCGCGCCTCGCGCACCGTGCCCTTCGTGTCGAAGGCGACCGGAATGCCGCTCGCCAAGATCGCGGCGCGCTGCATGGCGGGGAAACGGCTCGAGGAGCTGGGCGTGACGGGAGAAATCGTGCCGCCGTATTACTCGGTCAAGGAGGCGGTATTCCCGTTCATCAAGTTCCCCGGCGCCGACACCATACTGGGCCCCGAGATGAAGTCCACGGGCGAGGTCATGGGGGTGGGTCTCACCTTCGCCGAAGCCTTCGTGAAGTCGCAGCTTGCCTCGGGAGACGATCTGCCCACGAGCGGAAAGGTGTTCGTCAGCGTGCGCGACGAGGACAAGCCGCGCACCGTTGACATCGCGCGCAAGCTCGCAAGCCTTGGTTTCGCGCTGGTGGCGACGCGCGGAACGGCGGCGGCGCTGGCGGCGGCGGGTCTCGGCGTGACGCCGGTCAACAAGGTGCAGGAAGGCCGGCCGCATATCGTGGACATGATCAAGAACGGCGAGATCTCGATGATCGTCAACACGGTGGAGGAGAAACGGGTGGCGGTGCGCGACTCCTATGTCATCCGCCGCGCCGCGCTGCAGGAGCGGGTGCCGCTTTTCACCACGCTCGACGGCGCGCGCGCCGCCTGCACCGGAATCGAGCAGTCGACGGAGCTGCGCGCGTACGTGATGCAGGGGCTGCATGCCGGATTGCAGCAAGCGGCGGCCCGGGTTTCGTGATGAGCAAGATCCCGATCACGATCGCCGGCGCGGAGCGGCTGCGCGCCGAGCTCCAGGAGCTGAAGACGGTGCAGCGGCCGGCAATCGTTACCGCCATCGCCGAAGCGCGTTCTCACGGCGACATCGCCGAGAACGCCGAGTACCACGCGGCCAAGGAACGGCAAGGATTCATAGAGGGCCGCATCTCCGAGCTGGAGGCCAAGCTCGCCAACGTCCAGATCATCAATCCCGCCCTGCTCGACACGGATGGACGCTGCGTGTTCGGCGCTACCGTGGACCTCGAAGACATGAAGAGCGGGGAGGTGGTGACCTACCAGATCGTCGGCGACGACGAAGGCGACATCAAGCAGGGCAAGGTCTCGATCGGCTCGCCGCTGGCGCGCGCCCTGATCGGCAAGTACCCGGGCGACGTCGCCGAGGTGCAGGCCCCGAGCGGGGTGCGCGAGTACGAGATTCTGGACGTCAAGTACATTTAATTTTGGAATTGGCGCTTGGGACGGTAGCGCGGCTTGCCGCCGCGGCGCGGCGCGGGTTTCGGCTCGGCGGATACCGGGCGGGGCCGGAAGACGACCAGGACCTTCCCGATGTGCTGCACCGGGCTGGCGGCGAGCGCTGCGCAGATGCTCCCGATGAGCGCCTCGCGCGCGGCGCGGTCCGTGCCCAGCACCCGGATCTTGATGAGCTCGCGGCCTTTCAGCGCGTTTTCGATCTCGTTGAGCACGGCAGGCGTGAGGCCCGCCTCGCCGATCATGATCACCGGATGCAGGTGATGGGCGCGGGCGCGCAGCGCGCGCCGCTCGGCTGGGTTCAGTTCCTTCATCGGGGCAAGCGAGTGTAGCGGATGGGCCGGGTACGCGGCAAAGCGTGGATGCAGGAGCACGTCGCCGACGCGTATGTGAAGCGCGCGCGCGCCGAAGGCATGCGTTCGCGCGCCTCCTACAAGCTCGAGCAGATCGCCGGGCGCGACCGGCTGTTCGCTCCGGGCATGCTGGTGGTGGATCTCGGCGCGGCACCCGGGGGCTGGTCGCAGGTCGCGGCGCGGGGAATCGCGCCGGGCGGGCGCGTGATCGCGCTCGATCTCCTCGACATGCCGGGGCTTGCGGGCGTGACCGTTGTCCGAGGGGACTTCCGCGACGCGGACGCAGTCGAGGCGCTGGAGCGCGCGCTCGCCGGCGGCAATGCGGACCTTGTGCTTTCGGACATGGCCCCCAATTTGAGTGGTATCCCCGCAACGGATCAGGCACGCGCGCTGGAGCTCGCTCAACTGGCGCTCGAATTTGCGTCGAAGCATCTGAAACCGCAGGGTAATTTTCTGGTCAAACTGTTCCAGGGGGCGGGCTTCGAAGATTTCGTCAATCGCCTGCGCCGGCAGTTTCGCGCGGTCGCCGTGCGCAAGCCGGAGGCATCAAGAAGCCGTTCGCGCGAAGTCTACGTGCTGGCGAAGGGATTGCGGCGGGCGTGAGTGCGGCGGCGGCTGCGCCGCATGCCAAAAGAGTCTAGAATTGAGCCGTTTAGAACTGAGGGGCAAGCTTGAATAACCTCGTGAAAAATATAGCGATCTGGCTGGTGATCGCGCTGGTGCTGATGACGGTGTTCAACCAGTTCAGCACGCGCCAGGCGGCCCAGAAGGCGGTCGAGTATTCCCAGTTCATCGAAGAGGTGAAGCAGGGGCGGATCGCCAAGGTCACGATCGAAGGCCGGGTATTGAAGGGCGTGAAGACGACCGGGGAGCGCTTCACCACCTATTCGCCGTCCGACCCGTGGCTGGTGTCGGACCTCCTCAAGAACGGCGTGATCATCGAGGCGAAGCCCGAGGAGGAGCCCTCGCTCCTCATGAACATCTTCGTGTCGTGGTTCCCGATGCTGCTACTCATCGGCGTATGGATCTTCTTCATGCGCCAGATGCAGGGCGGGGGCCGCGGCGGGGCGTTCTCGTTCGGCAAGAGTCGGGCGCGCATGCTCGATGAGTCGAACAACACCATCACCTTCGCCGACGTCGCCGGTTGCGAGGAGGCGAAGGAGGAGGTCGCGGAGCTGGTCGAGTTCCTGCGCGATCCCTCCAAGTTCCAGAAGCTCGGCGGGCGCATCCCGCGCGGCGTGCTGATGGTGGGCAACCCGGGCACCGGCAAGACGCTGCTGGCCAAGGCGATCGCGGGCGAGGCCAAGGTCCCGTTCTTCTCCATCTCGGGCTCCGACTTCGTCGAAATGTTCGTCGGCGTGGGCGCGGCGCGCGTGCGCGACATGTTCGAGCAGGCGAAGAAGCATGCGCCGTGTATCGTGTTCATCGACGAGATCGACGCCGTCGGGCGCCAGCGCGGCGCGGGTCTGGGCGGGGGCAACGACGAGCGCGAGCAGACGTTGAACCAGCTGCTGGTGGAGATGGACGGCTTTGAGACCAACTCGGGCGTGATCGTCATCGCGGCGACCAACCGACCGGATGTCCTCGACCCGGCGCTGCTGCGGCCCGGCCGCTTCGACCGCCAGGTGGTGGTGCCGTTGCCCGACATCCGCGGGCGCGAGCAGATCCTGCAGGTGCACATGCGCAAGGTCCCGATGGCGCCGGACGTCAAGGCCGACATCATCGCACGCGGCACGCCGGGGTTTTCCGGAGCGGACCTCGCGAACCTCGTGAACGAGGCGGCGCTGTTCGCCGCGCGCGCCAACAAACGGCTCGTGGATATGGATGATTTCGAGCGCGCCAAGGACAAGGTCATCATGGGCGCCGAGCGGCGCTCCCTCGTGATG
>JAHZNX010000312.1 GCA_020028375.1 Betaproteobacteria bacterium
CCTGCACGACTGGATGACCGACTGGGGCCTGCTCGATCCGGAGTCCGGTTACGACAGCATCGTGAACGTCCAGCTCGCCGCGGCCGCGCGCTGAGCGTCGCCGCTTTTCTTAACACCATCCCGCCGGCGCGACGCCGGATCAGAACTTTTCCACCCACGGCCGCAGCTCGATCTCCCACGTCCAGGCGCTGCGGGGCTGGCGCAGTACGTGAAGGTAGTTTGCCGCGATCGCGTCGGGATCGAGCAGCGCATCGGGCGCGTCCGAGGGCGCGGGCCGGCCCGGGCGGGCGATGCCGCCGTCGATGACGATGTGGGCAACGTGTATTCCCTGCGGCGCGAGCTCGCGCGCCATGCTCTGGGCGAGCCCGCGCAGCGCGAACTTGCCCATCGCGAACGGCGCCGACTGGGGATAGCCCTTGATGCTTGCGGACGCGCCGGTGAACAGGATCGCCCCGCGCTTCCTCGGCAGCATGCGCCGGGCGGCCTCCTGCGCGACCAGAAAGCCGCCGATGGCGGTGACGGCCAGCGCCCGTCCGACTTCCCCCGCATCGAGCTCGACGAGTGGACCGCGCACGCGCGCGGATGCGTTATAGACCACGACGTCAGGCTCTCCCAAGGCGCCCTCCACCTCTGAAAAGAGGCGCTGCACCTGATCCTGATGGACGGCGTCGCACGCGAACGCGCGCGCCCCGGTATCCGCGCACAGCGCGGCGAGCTTCCCGGGCGTGCGCGACGCGAGCGCGACTTTCATGCCTTCGCGCGAGAAAAGACGCGCGAGGGCGGCGCTCAAGCCGGTACCGGCGCCGACGATCAGCACCTTGTCGTAGGGTGTTGCTTCCATGGTGGCCGGTCCACGTTGCGCGTTCCGTGAAAGGCGGGCGGGGGAATACTATGATATACAGGTCGCCACGCAGTAATGTCTTCTACATGACGTCCAGAGTCCGCAATCTGGTCAAGGCGCCGCTCCGGGAGCGGGTGAGCGCGGAGGAATGGGATGCGCGCGTCGATCTCGCGGCGTGCTACCGCCTGGCCGCCCATTTCCGCATGACCGACCTCATCTACACGCACATCTCGGCGCGCGTGCCCGGCCCGGCGCACCATTTCCTGATCAACGCCTTCGGCCAGTTGTGGGACGAGATTTCCGCCTCCACGCTGGTGAAGGTCACGCTCGAGGGCGACATCGTCGAGGATCCGACGGGCTACGGATTCAACCGCGCGGGCTACGTGATCCACAGCGCGGTGCACCGGGCGCGCCCCGATGTCGCGTGCGTGATGCACACGCACACGCAGGCCGGGATCGCGGTATCGGCGCAGGAGGAGGGGTTGCTGCCGCTGTCGCAGCACGCGATGCGGTTCTGGAGCGGCATCGCCTATCACGACTACGAGGGGCTCGCGCTTGAGGTCGAGGAGCAGGCGCGCCTAGTCCGCGACCTCGGCGAGCGAAAAGCCATGATTCTCCGCAACCACGGGCTGCTCGTCTGTGGCGGCTCGATTCCCGAGACCTTCGATCTGATGTATTACCTCGAGCGCGCGTGCCAGACGCAGATCGCCGCGATGGCGGGCGGGGCAAAGCTGAGAATTCCCGCGGCGGCCGTGGCGGAGAAGACCGCCGCCCAGTTCAAGGCGCTGCCCTACAAGCCCAAGCGGCCGGAATGGAAGGCGCTGCTGCGGATGCTGGACCGGACGGACGCTTCCTACAAGGACTGACGCGGCAGGCGCAGGAGCTTCAGCGCGTTGCCCGAGTAAATCTTGCGCTTCACGGCCGTGGAAAGCTTCAGCTTCTCGATCGAGCGGATGCCCTCGCGGATGTACATCGGCCCGCCCTCCGGGTCGAACGGGCAGTCGCTCGCGAACACGATCCGGTCCGGACCGAAGAAGTCGAGGCCGCAGCGCAGCGCGGAGGCCGACCCCCCGAGCACCGTGTCTCCGTAGAACATCCTGAAGTACTCGATCGGCTTCCTCGCCATCCGTTTCAGCAGCTCCTCGTAATTTTCATCGGCCGTGCGGCTGCCGAGCTGCGCCCACAGCGTCTCGGCGCGCCCCGCGAAGTAGGGGATCATCCCGCCGCAGTGATGGGTGATCACGCGCATGCCGGGCAGGCGGTCGAGGAGGCCCGAGAACACGATGCGCGCCATCGCCACGCTGCTCTCGAATGGCCAGCCGAGCACCTGCCAGATCTCGTACTTGGATTTCTGCTCGTTGACGTAATCGGCGCGCGTCGCCGGCCGCGCGGGATGCATGAAGATCGGCAGACCATGGTGCTTCGTGACGCGCTCGAACACCGGGTAGAACTCGGGCTCGTCGAGCGGGCGGCCGTTGACGCTGGTGAGGATCTGCACGCCGCGCGCGCCGAGCTTCCCGATGGCGCGGTCCATCTCCTCCAGCGCGGCCGGCACGTTGTTCATGGGCAGCGAGGCGATGAACGCGGGAAACTTCCGCGGCCAGCGCGCGCACATCGCCGCCATGTCGTCGTTGGCGATGCGCGCGAGCTCGGGGGAGAGCTCCGGCCCGCCGAGAAGCTCGGGCGAGGGCAGGGACAGCGTCAGCACCTGGCGCACTTCGGGCCACTGATCGAGCATGCCGACGCGCGCCTCGATGTCCCACAGCATGCGCAGGCTGGTCATGCGCTTGATGATGCCCTGGTCCCTGGAATGGGCCTTCATCATCTCCAGGTAGCGCACCGGCATGACGTGATTGAAGATGTCTATTTTCATGGTCCCCCCCGCACGCGGTCGATGAGATCGAGGCAGTCGTCCGGCAACCGGTCGCCGCGCCAGGCGACGTGCTGGTCGGGCCGCACGAGCGCGAGCCGCGCCTGGTAGAGCGCGGGAAATCTCGGATCAGCCAGTGTGACGGCCTTGAGCGGCACGCTTCGTTGTGCCGCCGCGCTCTGCAGGCGGGAGATCTCCGCGGAGGGGGCGTCCCGGCCCGCCAGCAGAGTGAAACCCGGGCCGAAATGATCGTAGAGCGACGTGCCATCCGGCATCCAGAAGTGCGGCGCAAGGCAGCCCGGATACGCGGAAGGCTCGTACTCCGTGACCTGTTCGCGCGGCGGCCGCGTGCCGTCGTAGTTCTCGACCGCTTCGCGGATGACCCGTTGATGCAGTGGCTTGCGCTCGATCTCGTAGGTACCGAGCAGGTGCGGGCCGCCCCAGCCCTGAAGAGTCGCAGCGAGCTTCCATCCGAGATCGGCCGCATCGGCGATGCCCATGTTCATGCCGTGACCGCCAGAGGGGGGGTGCAGGTGGCAGGCATCGCCCGCCAGGAGGACGCGTTCCGCGCCGTAGCGCTCGGCGATCAGACGATGTGCGGTCCATGGGTCCACATGGACGAGTTCCATGTCGAAGCGCAGGCCGCTCGACCGGTACACCAGTTCCCTGGCGTCGAGGCTGCCGGGATCCACGCCATCGGGAAGACGCGGGGCGATGAGGAACCAGAGACCTTCGCGGTCGAGCGGCCCGAAGTAGGCCGAAAGCTCGGGATTGACCATCCAGTACATGACGGCGGGACCCTTGTCGTGCATGCCGGCAAGCGCCGGAGCGTGGAACACCATATTGAGATTCGGCGCGAGCGCGCCGTCGCCCTGCATGCCGATGCCGAGAAGGGTGCGGACCGTGCTGCGCGCGCCGTCCGCGCCAACGA
>JAHZNX010000073.1 GCA_020028375.1 Betaproteobacteria bacterium
GACCGCGCAAACGCGCTGCTCGTGGCCTTCCTCAGAGGCGATCTTGCGCGCGAGTTCCGCGATCAGAACTGGCGCTGCCCGAAATGCGGCGAACAACTCGAAGGCCAGTTCACGGCGTGCTGGAAGTGCGGCACGCGCCGCCCGGCGTGAGAAGCGTGACCGGTGCTGACTTTGCTTGAGCGCTCACGGAGCGCGCAGGCCGGCGGCGACGACCACCTTGGAGAAGACACCGATCATGTTGCGTATGATCCGGTCGTACTCCTCGGGAGAGGTCGGCCCGGGCTCGAAAGTCATGGCCACCATCTGCTGCTTGACCTCGGGCAGCTCGAGCACGGCTGCGACGTCCCTACTAATCTGATTGAGGATCGCACGCGGCGTCCCGGCCGGAGCGAGCAGCCCGTGCGTTGCGTCCCGTTCAAATCCGGGCAGGACTTCCGTCATCGTCGGCACGTCGGGCAGCAGCGGGGAGCGGTTTTTCGTGACCACGGCGAGCGCCACCAGCCGCCCCTCCCTGACCAGGCCCAACGCAGGTCCCAGGCCCGGAAAGCCGTAGTGGATGCGTCCGGCCATGATCTCGAGCAGCATCTCCGGCTGGCCCTTGAATCCGACGTGAACGGTGTTGATGCCGGTGATCATCTTGAAGCGCTCGGCGGTCATATGTATCCCGCTTCCGGCGCCCGCAGAGCCGAAGAGGATTTTGCCGGGGCGCTCACGGGCGAGGGCGATCAGCTCCTTCACCGACGTCACCCCCAGCGAAGGCGCAACAGCGAGAAAACCGGTGGACGTCCCAATCTGCGTGACCCCTACGAAATCCCTGAGCGGGTCGTACGGCAAGTCCCGGTGCAATACGGCGCCGATTGCAAACGAAGCCGAAATCAACAGCAGCGTGTGCCCGTCGGGCGCCGTCCGAGCGACCATCGCGGCGGCGATGGTACCGCCGGCGCCCGGGCGATTGTCGATGACGACCGGCTGACCCCACCGCTCGCCCAGCCGCGGGCCTACCATGCGCGCCGTGATGTCGGTCGCGCTCCCGGCGGAAAACGGCACCACGACGCGCACCGGCCGCACCGGGAACTTCTGCTCCGCCTGGGCGGCGTCAAGCGAAGTTATGGTGACGGGGCCTGCCGCCACTAGGAGCGCGGCGGCAGCCAGCGGCCTGTTGCGCATTCGGCTTTCTCCAGACTATTCCCGGGAGCCCTGGGTCGGGATTTCATTCAACGCGGATGCCGGCGCGCTTGACGAGCTTGCTGTAGCGCTCGATCTCTGAGCGGACAAAAAGCGCGAATTCCTCCGGCGTGCTGGATCTTCCCTCCTCGCCCTGAACCAAAAACTGCTTCTTGATGTCCGGCAGCTCGACGATGCGCGCGATTTCCCTGCTGATCTGCTCGATGACCGGCCGCGGCGTCCGGGCGGGCGCGAACACGCCAAACCACGCCTGGAATTCGTAACCGGGCAGGGTCTCCGCGATCGTCGGCACGTCGGGCAGCACCGGGCTGCGGCGCGCGGTGCTGACCGCCAACGGGAGCAGCCTCCCGTCCCGGAAAAACGGCAGCGCCGGCACCAGCGGCGACAGGAAGTAATGGATGCGCCCGGTCATGGTGTCGACGAGCTGCTCGGGCACGCCCTTGTAGGGCACGTGCACGACATCGATCCCGGCCGCAAATCTGAACATTTCCCCGTTCAGGTGAGTGCCGCTGCCCACCCCGGACGAGCTGAAGTTCAACTGTCCCGGCTTCTCCTTGGCGAGCGCGATCAGCTCCGTCACCGATTTCACGCCGAGCGTGGGCGACGCCACCAGCAGGCTCGTGCTGATCACGATCTGGCTCACGCCCGCGAGATCCTTGAGCGGATCGTACGGCAGCTTCGAGTAGAGCGCCGCGTTCATGGCGTAGGCGATGGAGTGCACCAGGAGCGTGTGGCCATCGGGCGCGGCCTTGACCACGATGTGCGAGCCCAGCGTTCCGCCCCCGCCGCCGCGATTGTCCACGACCACCTGCTGGCCCCAGTTGTCGGTCATTTTCAGGGCGACCCGGCGCGCGAGGAGATCAGTCGCGCTGCCGGCCGTGAACGGCACGATCATCCGGATCGGCCTGCTCGGGTACGGTTGCTGAGGCTGCGCGCAGACTGGCGCCGCGGCGGAGATTCCGGCTGCGATGGCGATCGTGAACGAAACCGATTGGAGGTAATGCATTGTTCCTCCCGCTGATACACTACCATCATGCCCGATACCCAGGTCAGCACACGCAAGCGCGGTGTGCCCGTCGCCGGTCATGACGCAGCGCAAAACCACGCGGTGGCGGGGCTCGAGGTCCACAAGCGCGAAGTGGTTCTTGGCGGGCAGCCCTTCGGGAACGCCGGTGCCTACGAAAAGATCGCGGGGACGATACGCTTCGCGGCCGATCCCGCTCATCCCCTGCACCGCAGCATTACCGACATCGGGCTCGCGTCGAAGAACGCCGCCGGGCGCGTCGAGTTCGCGGGGGACTTCTATCTCCTCAAGCCCGTGGACCTGCGCAAGGGCAACGGGCGGCTGCTCCTCGACGTCGCCAACCGCGGGCGCAAGGTGGCGCTCGGAGTCTTCAACAGCACGCCGCGCGTTCCCGATCCCGCGACGCCCGAGGACTTCGGCAACGGCTTCCTCATGCGCCGTGGCTATACGGTTGCGTGGGTCGGCTGGCAGCACGACGTGCCGCGCCGCGACGGCCTCATGGCGCTCGATGTCCCGCGCGCGCGGGGCGTCATCGGGTTCATCCGCTGCGAGCTGCGGCCGAACACCCACGCGGAGACGCTGCCCCTCGCCGACCGCTACCACGTTCCGCATCCGGCTGTGGACCTCGCGGATCCAGAGGCGCGGGTCACCATGCGCGAGCATGCGGGTGCCGCCCCGATCGAGCTACCACGCTCGTCGTGGCGCTTCCCCGATCCCGGCCACATCGAGGTGGTGGGCGGCTTCACGCCCGGCGCGATCTACGATGTCGTCTACCGCTCCGCCGATCCGCCGCTGACGGGCCTGGGGCTGCTCGCCGTGCGCGACACCGCCGCCTGGCTGCGCTGGGCGCCCGCCGCGAGCGGCAACCCGTGCGCCGGCGCATTGGAGCGCGCTTACCTATTCGGCCTTTCGCAGAGCGGGCGGTTTCTGCGCCACTTGCTCCACCTCGGCCTCGACGAGGACGAACTGGGGCGGATGGTATTCGACGGCGTGATCCCGCACGTCGCCGGCGCCCGGCGCGGAGAGTTCAACCTGCGCCTGGGCCAGCCTTCGTTGAACGCCACGGACTCGGTGGGGAGTCTCCCGCCTTTCGACGACCCGGCGCAACTCTACAGGCTACGGCGGCGCGGACGCGTACCGCGCATCCTCGCGATCAACACCGCCGCCGAGTACTGGCGCGGCGATGCCTCGCTCATCCACACCGACGTGGAGGGACGACGCGACGTCCAGCCGCCGGAATTCTTGCGCACTTATCTCTTCGCCGGCACGCAGCACACGCCGGGCGCGATTCCGCCGCCCTCATCCGATCCGAATACCGGCGGCCGCGGCCAGCATCGCTTCAACGTCGTGGACTACGCGCCGCTGCTCCGCGCCGCGCTCGTCAACCTCGATCGCTGGGTGAGCGAGGGTGTCGAGCCGCCCGCGAGCGCATTTCCCCTCCTGGCCGACGCGACAGCGGTGGCAGCCGAGTCCTGCGGTTCATTCTTCCAGTCGCTTCCCGGCGCGCGCTTCCCTGATCGCATCAACCGTCCCTCGCGCCTGGACTTCGGCCCCGGTATCTCCGAGGGCGTCGCGGATTATCCTCCCAAGGTCGGGGCGCCCTACCGGACCTACGTCTCGGCGCTGGACACGGACGGCAACGAAGTCGCGGGCATCCGGCCGCCCGAACTCGCGGCGCCGCTGGCGACCTACACCGGCTGGAACCCGCGCCATCCCGAGCAGGGCGCGCCGGGCGATATCATGTCCATGATGGGCTCGACTTTCCCGTTCCCATTGACGCGCGCGGAGCGCGATCGCAGCGGCGATCCGCGCCCGTCCATCACGGAGCGTTACCCATCACGGGCGGTGTACCTCGAGCGCGTGCGCGAGGCCACGACGAAGCTCGTTGCCGCCCGTCATGTGCTGGCCGAAGACGTCGATGCCATCGTCGAGCGCGCTGGGCGCGCATGGGACTGGGTGCATGCGGAAGGATAATGTCGGAGGAAAATCGTGCGTCCCCATTATCTAGTGCTGGCGCTGGCCGCGGCGTGGGCGGGAGCGGCCGCGGGCCAGGACTACCCTACCCGCCCGGTGCGCATCGTCACGGCCCCGGCAGGCGGCGGCAACGACTTCTCGGCGCGCCTCGTCGCGCGCGGCATCTCGGGAGCACTCGGACAGCAGGTCATCGTGGACAACCGTCCGACCGTGCTCGCGCCCGAGATTGTGGCGAAGACGGCGCCCGACGGCTACACGATGCTGCTCAACGGCAGCTCGCACTGGATCGGTCCGTTCGTCGAGCGGGTGTCGTACGATCCGCTCAGGGATTTCGCGCCGGTGACGCTGGTCGACCGCACGCCGGTGATCCTGGTCGTCCATCCGTCGCTGCCGGTGAAAAACGTGAAGCAGCTGATCGCGCTGGCCAAGGCGCGGCCCGGAGAGCTCAACTTCTCCTCGGGCGCGCCGGGCAGCTCCAACTATCTCGGCGGGATGCTGTTCAACCACTATGCCGGCGTCAACATCGTGCGCATCCCCTACAAGGGCGCTGCGCCAGCAATGACGGCCGTGATGAGCGGGGAAACCGAGCTCATGTTCGCCTCCCCGGGCGGCGTGATGGCGCACGTGGCATCGGGAAGGCTGCGCGCCCTCGGGGTCGGCAGCGAGCGGCCCTCGGAGCTCGCCCCCGGCCTGCCGACGATCGCGGAATCGGGGGTGCGCGGCTACGTCTGCGAAACGCTGCACGCGCTGTTCTTTCCGGCGGGAACGCCCGCCGCGATCGTCGCCCGCCTCCACCAGGAAGTCGACCGCTACCTGCGATCGCCCGAGGGGAGGAGCCAGTTTCTCAAGGGCGGGGTCGAGGCCGTCTCGAGCACCCCCGGGCAATTGACGGCGACGATGAAGTCGGAGATGGGGACGATCGGGAAGGTGCTCAAGGCGGCGGGCGTGACGCCGCCGTAGATCCGGCCTCTCTACGCCATGGCGCGGACGTTGGGCGCGGCGGCGATCTCCATCTCGGTAAGGTCTATCACCTCCTGCGGCGCAAAGCCCGGCGCCACCGCATCCAGCACGAATCGTTTCCCGTCCCAGCGCAATAACGCGAGGTCGGTCACGACGTAGGTGACGCAGCCTTTCCCGGTCAGGGGGTAGGTGCAGCGCTTGCGCAGCTTCGGGCGGCCCTTGCTGTCGGTGTGCTCCATGACGATGACGAGATCGCCCTTGCCCGAGAGGAGATCCATCGCGCCGCCGATGCCGCCTCTCTTTGCGTCCGCCGTGCTCCAGTTGGCGACGCTGGCCGACTGGTCCACCTCGTATGCACCGAGGATCACCGTGTCGATCCTGCCGCCGCGCGCCATCTCGAACGAGGCCACGCTGTCGAAGAACGACGCGCCGGGCTTGAGCGCGACGTACTGGCCGGCGGCGTTGTAGATATCCGGATCGATCTCCCGCTCCTCCGTCACCATGTGGCCGTAGCCGAGGACGCCGTTCTCGGCGTGCAGGATCACGTCGCGGTCCACGAGGTAGTTCGATACCATCGTGGGAATGCCGACGCCGAGATTCACGTAGCTGCCGTCCTTGACGAGCCGGGCCGCGTTCTTCGCGATGCCCGCCCGCGTCAGGCCCGGCTTGCCGTGGTAGAGGCGCGGCTGGTCGGAAGGCCGCCGTTCCGGGCGGTGCCAAAGCTCGAACTTCTGCGTCGTCCTGACGACGCGCGAGACGAATATTCCGGGTAGGTCGATCAGCTCCGGCGCAATCGCGCCCGGCTCCACGATCTCGTCCACCTCGACGATCGCAACGCGCGCCGCCTTGGCGAAGCTGGGATTGAAATTCTGGCTGCCGCCGCGGAACTGGACGTTGCCGAGCCGGTCCGCGCGGTATCCCCTCAGGAAGGCGTAGTCCACACGGATCGCGTGCTCGAGGACATGGGGCTTGCCATCGAATTCGCGGATCTCCCTGCCCTTCACGAGATCGGTGCCGACGCTGGTCGGCGAATAGAACGCCGGTATCCCGGCGCCGCCCGCGCGGCAACGCTCGACGAGTATCCCCTGCGGGACCAGCTCGACCTCCATCTCTCCCGCGGCGATCTGCGCCTCGCTCGCCGTCGGCGTGCCGGGACGAACGGAGAACGCGGCGATCAGCTTCTTCACTTGCCGGTTCTCCGCCAGTATCTGGCCACGGGTCGCGCCCGGGTCTCCCAGCGAATTGCAGACCAGGCACAGCTCTCTCGTTCCCTTGTCGCGCAGGGCGACGATCAGGCTCGCCGCGAACCGGTGCGCGACGCTGAATCCGGCGATGGCAATCGTCGCGCCATTGGCGATGTCCGCGATTGCCTGCTCCGGCGATGCAAAGATCTTGTTCATGGCGGTTTCCCGAAAATGGATTATCCCTTTGGAGCATTCTTCATCAAGTCCCGTGCACGCTCGCGCAGCACGAACTTCTGGATCTTGCCCGTGGCGTTCCGGGGCAGCTCGCCGAACACTACCCGCTTCGGCGCCTTGAAGTGCGCCATGTGCTCCCGCGCGTAGGCGATGAGCTCCGCTTCGCTCGCGGCTGCATCGGCTTTGACCGCGATGAACGCGACGGGCACTTCTCCCCATACCGGATCGGGGCCTGCCACCACCGCGGCCTCCATCACCGCGGGATGGGAGCACAGCACGCGCTCGACTTCGATCGAGGCGATGTTCTCGCCGCCGGAGATGATGATGTCCTTGGCGCGGTCCTTGATCTCCGCGTAGCCGTCGGGATGCATCACGCCGAGGTCGCCGGTCCGGAACCAGCCATCGGGAATCGCCTTGCGGGTAGCGATCTCGTCCTGGTAGTAGCCGAGCATCACATTGTTGCCGCGCAGCGCAATTTCACCGAGCGTCTTCCCGTCAGCGGGCACGTCCCTGCCGTGCGTGTCGACCACGCGCAGCTCCTGCGAGATCACGTTGCCCACGCCCTGGCGCGCCTTGATCCGCGCCTGCTCGCCGATCGCAAGCCCGCTCCATTCGCCGCGCCACTTGCAGATCACCGCGGGGCCGAAAGTCTCCGTGAGGCCGTAAAGATGCGTGACGTCCATGCCGAGCTCCGCCATGCGTTGCAGGATCGCCGGCGTCGGGGGGGCGCCCCCGGTCGCCACCCGCACCGCGCGGCCGAGCTTCCCCGCGGCCGCATGCCACGCGAGCATCACGAGCAGCGTCGGCGCGCCGTTGAAGTGGGTCACGTTCGATTCGCGCAGGTGGTTCCAGACCAGCCCCGGCTCGAACTTGCGCAGGCAGAGATGAACCGACCCGGCGGCGGTCGCGCCCCAGGTGAAGCACCAGCCGTTGCAATGGAACATCGGCAGCGTCCACAGGAAAGTGCTGTCGCAATCGAGCCGCGTCTCCAGCGCCATCGCCAGCGCCTGCAGGTAGGCGCCGCGATGGTGGTACATGACGCCTCTCGGTCTTCCGGTGGTGCCGCTGGTGTAGTTGATCGAGAGCAGGCTGCGCTCGTCGGTTACCGCGCGCTGCCAGGGACCGGCGTTGCCAAGCAATCGCTCGTAGGGGTCGTCGGGGCGGCCGGCACGCACCAGCCGGAGTCCCCCGCCCACCTGGCCTTCGATGTCCCGCGCGACGTTCTCGAACTCGTAGTCGTAGATCAACACCTGCGCACCGCTGTGCGCAACGACGAGGGAGAGATCGCCGGCGGGGAGCCGCATGTTGAGCGCGACCAGCACCGCCCCCGCGAACGGCACGCCGTAGTGCGCCTCGAGCAGCACGTGGGTGTTGGGCGCGAGCACGGCGACGCGCGCGCCCTCGGGAACGCCCATGGTGCGCAGCGCGCCGGCGAGCCGCAGGCAGCGATCGAGGAGCTCCGCGTAGGTGAAGCGGCGCTCGCCGTCGATCACCGCGGCGCGGTCCGCGAAAACCTTGCCTGAGCGCAGCAGGAAGGAGACCGGGGTGAGGGCCTCGAACGACGCCGTTGTACTCATCGTCATACCGCCAGGTATCGCCGCAGTACCTCCTCGTGCGCCCACAGCTCCTCCAGGCTCCCCGAGTGGCGGATGTGCCCCTCTTCCATAATGTAGCCCCGGCTGCCGACGCGGCGCGCGAACTTGACGTTCTGGTCGGCAATGAGGAGCGTCACGCCCTCGCCCTGGATCTGCCGGATGGCCCGGATCAACGTCGCCACCATCATCGGGCTCAGTCCCTCCGAGGGCTCGTCCAGTATGAGGAGGCTCGGGTTGCCCATCAAGGCGCGCCCGATGGCGAGCATCTTCTGCTCGCCGCCCGACAATCCAGACCCCAGATTGAGCCGCAGCTCCGCCAGGACCGGGAACAGCTCGCGGACCCGCTCGATCGTCCAGCGCCCGTCCCGGCGCGCGACCCGGCGGACGATCTCCAGGTTCTCCTCGACGGTCAGCTCCGCGAAGATGCGCCGGTCGTCGGGGATGTAGCCGATCCCGAGCCGGGCGATCTCGAACGGCTGGCGCCCGGTGATGTCCTCCCCCATGAACTCGATCCTGCCGCTTCGCGGCGGGGTCAGCCCCATGACGCTCCGGAGCGTCGTGCTCTTGCCAGCCCCGTTGCGCCCGAGCAGGCAGACGACTTCCCCTGCCCCGACATCGAACGACACGCCGTGGATCACCGCGCTCAGGCCATACCCGGTCACCAGGTCCTTCGCCGTGAGGATCATGCCGCGAACTCCTCGCCCAGGTAGACCTCGCGGACGGCGTGGTTGCCGCGGATCTCGGCGGGCGTTCCCTCGACGAGCACCTCA
>JAHZNX010000313.1 GCA_020028375.1 Betaproteobacteria bacterium
CAGCGGCCGCGCCCTGCGGCGCTGATGCGGCCGTAGTACTGCTCGATCAGGGCGGTGCCCGGCATGTGGGCGCCGTTTTTCCTCGCTTCGGCCAGGGCGATGTTGAGGTCCTTGCGCATCCAGTCCGACGCAAAGCCGAAGCCCTCGAACTTGCCCTCGACCATCGTCTTCCAGCGGTTTTCCAGCTGCCAGGACTGGGCCGCTCCCTTGGAGATCACCGAGACCACCTTCTCCATATCGAGGCCTGCCCGCTTTCCGAAATTGAGCGCTTCCGCGAGGCCCTGCAGCTGGCCGACGATCGCCACCTGGTTGACCATCTTGGTGAGCTGGCCCGAGCCGGGACCGCCAATCAGCGCGCACATCCGGGCGTAGACATCCAGCGCCGGCTTCGCCCGGGCGAAGTCGCGCTCCTCGCCGCCGCACATGATCCCTAGTTGGCCGTTGACCGCGCCGGTCTGGCCTCCGGAGACCGGCGCATCGACGAATCCTGCGCCCTGTTCCTTGCACCGGCCATGCAGCTCGCGCGCCAGGACTGCCGAGGCCGTAGTGTGGTCGACCAGCACCGCTCCCTGCTTCATGCCAGCGAGCACCCCGTCCTTGCCGTAGGCGACCGCGCGGACATCGTCGTCGTTACCGACGCACATCATGACAATGTTGCAGTCCCGGGCGGCTTCGCGCGGGGTGGGTGCGGAAACGCCACCGTAGTCCTTTACCCACTGGGCTGCCTTGGCGGACGTGCGGTTGTACACCGTCACGTCGTGCCCGCCCTGCTTCTTCAGGTGCCCGGCCATTGGGTATCCCATGACGCCCAGTCCGATGAATGCGATCCGTGCCATGCGCGCGGCTCCTGTTTCGGGAAAAGAGCAATATGGTAAGGACGTTGGGCGAAGTCAACGGAAAATTCGCCTCGGCGTTTAGACCGACTGGGGCAGCAAAACCGTGCTGCCCGGTGCAACTGGTTTAAAATATGCAGCTGCAAACGACAGGGGAATAGCACATGGATGACAACAAGGCCAAGGCGCTGGCGGCGGCGCTGTCGCAGATCGAAAAGCAGTTCGGCAAGGGCTCGATCATGCGCCTCGGCGAGTCCGACGTGTCGAAGGACATCCAGATCGTATCCACGGGCTCGCTGGGCCTCGACCTCGCGCTCGGCATCGGTGGGCTGCCGCGGGGGCGGGTGGCCGAGATCTACGGCCCGGAGTCCTCTGGGAAGACCACGCTGGCGCTGTCGGTCATCGCCCAGATGCAGAAGCTGGGCGGCACCGCCGCCTTCATCGACGCCGAGCACGCGCTCGACCCGCAGTACGCCGGCAAGCTCGGGGTCGACGTCGACCAGCTGCTCATTTCCCAGCCCGACAACGGCGAGCAGGCGCTGGAAATCGCCGATATGCTGGTGCGCTCGAGCTCGGTCGACGTGGTGGTCATAGACTCGGTGGCGGCGCTCGTGCCCAAAGCCGAGATCGAGGGCGAGATGGGCGAGCCGCAGATGGGCTTGCAGGCGCGTCTCATGAGCCAGGCGCTGCGGAAGCTTACCGCCAACATCAAGCGCTCCAACACCCTGGTGATCTTCATCAACCAGATCCGCATGAAGATCGGCATCATGTTCGGCAACCCGGAGACCACCACCGGCGGCAACGCGCTCAAGTTCTACGCCTCGGTGCGCATCGACATCCGGCGCATCGGCTCGATCAAGAAGGGCGAGGAGGTGATCGGCTCCGAGACGCGCGCCAAGGTCGTGAAGAACAAGGTGGCGCCCCCGTTCCGCCAGGCCGAGTTCGATATTCTTTACGGTGAAGGCATCTCGCGCGAGGGCGAGATCGTCGAGCTCGGGACCGTCCATCGCGTCCTCGAGAAGACCGGCGCCTGGTACACCTACGGCAAGGAGCGCATCGGCCAGGGCAAGGACAACGCGCGGGACTTCCTGAAGGAGAACCCGAAGATCGCGCAGGAGATCGAGGCTAAGATCCGCGCGGCCGCGCGCGCTGCCGTCGCGCAGCCCGCACCCGCGCAGCCCAAAGCGGAGCCCAGGGCCGAGTCGAAGGTGGAGGCGCGGAAGGCGGCGCACTAAGAGCCTGGCGGCTGACGATTGACGCCTGTCCTGAGCGGCGTCGAAGGGGGTGACGAGTGATGGGTGACTCGAAAGCCCGTAACCCATCTCTCCTGGAACGCGCGCTGAAACTGCTGGCGCGGCGGGAGCATTCACGGGCCGAGCTGGCGCGCAAACTGTCTGCTCACGCCGGGGATCCGGCCGAGGTCGAGAAGGTACTCGACGATTGCGAGCGGCGCGGCTGGCTCTCCGAGCGGCGGGTGGTCGAGCAGTTGGTGCACGCCCGGCGCACTCGCTTCGGAGCGCGGCGGATCGAGCATGACCTGCGCCAGAAGGGGATCTCCGGGGAAGCGGTTACGGCGGCGCTGGCAGATCTCAAGGGTGGCGAGCTCAAGGCGGCGCGCGAGGTGTGGCGCAGAAAGTTCGGCGGCAAGCTGCCACATCGCCCTGCGGACCGCGCCCGCCAGGTGCGCTTCCTGCAAGGCCGCGGCTTCGAGCTCGAGGTCGTCCTCAAAGTCCTCAAGGGCGCAAATGAAGACTAAGAGCCAGTGACAAAATGACCGGCACTGCTTTACTCCCCTCCTTTTCAAGGAGGGGTGGATGCGAAGCAGACGGGGTGGTTACGCGGGCAGCCCTCACTTCCACCACCCCGCCCGCTGGCGCGGGCACCCCTCCTAAAACAGGAGGGGAGTTTATTTTGTTTCCGAACCTTAGGCAGAAGGCAGAAGGATGACCAGGCGCACCCATCACCCATCACTCATCACCCATCAAGCTGTCGCGATGGCGCTCGCGCTGGCGACGGCCATCGCGCTCACGGGCTGCGCGGCGGGCTACACTCGCGTGCGGGAGATCAAGGCGGCGCCGGACAGTTTCATCGGCAAGGAAGTGAGGCTCCAGGGCGCGGTCGGCAGAGCCGTCGACCCGGCCCGTCCGGACGCGTACCTGCTGCGGGACGGCAGCGGGGAAATCATGGTTGTGACCCGCGGAGAGCTTCCCGCGCAGGATTCCGA
>JAHZNX010000074.1 GCA_020028375.1 Betaproteobacteria bacterium
TTCACCTTCGCGAACAACTCGTCGGTGACGGCGTTGGGCTGGGATGCCGCGGCGAGCGCGAAATCGAGCGCGACACGCTCGGCCTCCGTATAGAGCGGGCTGGTGCGGTATTCCCAGATCGCGGCGAGCTTCTTCTCGCTCACGCCGAGCCGGAGCGACGCCCCGGCGGTGTGCGCCATTCAGTAATGGCAGCCATGGGCCCGGCTCGCGACATGCGCCACCAGCCGGCGGAAGCCTACCGGCACCTCGCCCTCCGGGTCCCAGACCGCCGCCGAGAGCTGCGCAAAAGCCTTAACCAGCTTGGGCTTCCTCTGCATGATGAGCACGCTGTTCGGGATGAACCCGAGGTTCCTGATGTTGTTCTGGAACGCCTCCTTCAGCTCGGGTTGGGTGTCCACTGGAAGCGGCGCGAGCCGCGGATCGGGTCTGGCGCGCTGGTTCATGCAGGCCTCCTTGAGCTCGAAAACTCGAAACGATCTGCGGATTCACGCCGAACCGAACGGCGCCTACGGCTTCTCGGCCTCGAGAACCTTCGCCAGCTCGACGAAGTCCTTGACCTGCCAGTCAGGCGTGTAGCCATAGGGTTCGGGCGGCTCGCTCCATCGGTCGACCCACGCCGTCCGGAAACCGGCTCCCTTGGCGCCAAACACATCGAACTGGTTCGTGGTCACGTAGATCACCTCGGAGCGCTCGAGGCCCATCACATCGATCGCCTTGAGGTATATGCTTCGATGAGGCTTGTAGATGCCGAAGGTCTCGGACGTGAAATACGCATCCCATTTGAAGCGTTCCAATAACGCCTTCCTGAGTACTCCGATACTGAGTTGCGTGTGGGGAACCAGCTTGTAGCCGAGCTCCCGCATTTTCTGCAGGCCCGGCATGACGTCCGGGTAGACGTCGAGCTCACCCAGCAGCGGGAGCACACCCGCCGCATCCGACGGCTTGAGCTCTATCTTGAGAGACTTGGCGAGTGCCAGGGTGGACCTTGTAGCCAGTTCCTCGAGCGGGATGAAACCGCTGCCAATCATCGAGTTGTACATCATGTAGAAGAACAGCTTGGTCCGCCAGGGAACCCAGAACGTTTTTCCGTCGATCTTTACTCCCCGCTCCGCGAAGTATTTCGTTATCTTCCCCGGCATGACGGACCAGTCCAGCATGGTCCCGCCCACATCGAAGAACAGCGCCCTGGCCTTTGCGGGCGCTGCGTTGGCCCGCCGGGGGTTGATGACGTTGACTCCAAGCGCCGCTGCCAGCGCCCCCGCGCCGGTCACCTTGACCCATTCCCGCCGCGAATTCCGCAGTCCCTCGTTCTGTGCCATGTTTTCCTCCTTTTCCGATTAAGTTCGTTGCAACAATCAAAAAAACTACCGGTCGATACAGCGCAGCATGACGTTCTTGATGTCTTCCAGCGCGGCGCGGTCGGGCTTCGCCTTGCCGACCAGGCGCAGGCCCTGGATGCCGGAAACCAGGAAACGCGCCATGACGCCGATATCCGCCGACGCGGCAATCTCGCCGCGCGCCTGCGCGCGAATCAGGGCATCACGGAAGGTCGCCTCGATGCGCTCAAGGCTGCGGCGCACGCGCGCCGCGGTCGCCTGGTCCTGGCGCGCGAGCTCGGCGGCGCAATTACCAATGAAGCAGCCGCGCCGCCCGGGTCCCGCGACGATGCTTTCGATCAGGCCAGTTATGAAGGACGCAATCGCAACGCGCACGGGGACCGGCCGGGCGAGCACCGCCGCAATGCGGGCAATACCCTGCTCTTCGTAGCGTTCCAGCGACTGGTGCAGCAATGCACGCTTTCCCCCGAAGGCGGCGTACAGACTGGAGCGGGAGAGGCCGGTCGCCTCGCACAGGTCGTCGAGTGAGGTCGCCTTGAAGCCCTTCGCCCAGAATGCCTGCATCGCGCGCTCCAGCGCGACATCGGCGTCGAACTCGCGCGGGCGGGCCATTACCGGGTCGCTTCCTGTGCCAGGCCGGCGAGCGCCTTGCGCAAATTCTGGACCATCGGCCCGCAGTCCCGCGCGCCATGTCGCTCGGCGAGATACTGCGGGTCGTTGTAGCCGAGCCACACCTGCCCCGCCGCGTCCTGCCAGGCCAGCGCCTTGAGCGGCAGGTCGATGCCCGCGGACTGCGCGCATTCCATCAGCGGAGTGCCGCCCTGCGGGTTGCCGAAAACCAGCAACTCGGTGGGTCGCAGGATCTTGCCGATCTTCTGGGCGCCCGCCGCGTGATTCACGCGCAGAAATACGTTGAGTCCCTTGCCCTTGGCCGCGGCCTCGACGCGGTCAATGGTGTCCTTGACGCTGTGCGGACTCTTCACCACGAGGAGGCCGTCCGCGGCCAAGGTCATTGCCGGAAGCAACGCCAACAGCATGAGCAACGCAATTCTGAAAACCGGCATATCCGCCTCCTGTTACCTCGGACAATCGTTCGAGTGCGCCGGGGGGTTCTCGCCACGGCCGGCCCCATGCGGCACCGGTGATGCCCGAACAATTATAGATTGATCGTTCCAAAATACAATAACCCCGGGAAACCCGGTCCGTCTCCCGCCAGCATTGCGCGCCGGGGGCCGGCATCTAGTGCGGTGCCAGTCTCGTATAACCCCGGACCGCATGCTTGGGGCCGGTTCCGGCCCGGAGCGCGGCCAATCCGATCAATTCATAGGAGAACTTCATGAAAGTAACGACCGCACTGACCCTCGCCGCCTGCCTCGCGCTCACGCTCGGAGCCTGCGCGGGGGACATGATGAGCAAGGACGACTTGATGAAGAAGGACGAGATGATGAAGAAGGAAGAGATGATGAAGAAGGAAGAGATGATGAAGAAGGAAGAGATGATGAAGAAATAAGCAATGCGGCCGTTCCTGCCGGGCGTCGCGGCGATCGGCTTGTGCCTGGCGGTCGTCGGCTTCCAGGCGGCCGCGCAACGGGCGACGCTGCCCCCTGCGGTGTTTCTGGGCCTGCTGAACCAGAACGACACGGCGGCGGAGGCGTCGCTTGCCCGCATTCGCGCGGGCTGGCGCGACGACTACTCGGCAATGCTCCTCGAGGTCATCGGCTTCATGCCATCCCTCGGCACCCGAAAGGATGTGGCCTCGATGCTTGCGCGCGCGTCGGGCCGGCCGTTCGAGGGCGACCTGAACGGATGGTACGAATGGCTCTGGTCAGCGGCCCCGACTGCTTATCCTGATTACGCGGAGTTCAAGGCCGCGCTGTACGAGCAGATCGACCCGCGCTTCAGGGAATATTTCGCCGGCCGGCCCAGTACCTCGATCCGCCTGGATGAAATCCGCTGGGGCGGCGTCTGGCGCGACGGCATTCCGCCGCTCGTGAACCCGAAGATGATTCCGGCGAGCGCCGCAAGCTACCTTGCCGCCGACGACATCGTGTTCGGCGTGGCGATCGACGGGGATGTGCGGGCCTATCCCAAGCGCATCCTCGCCTGGCACGAGATGGTCAGGGACCGCATCGCCGGGCGTCCGCTCAACGGGGTCTACTGCACGCTGTGCGGTTCGATGATCCTGTACGACGTCACGGTAAACGGCGTGCATCACGAGCTCGGCACGAGCGGCTTTCTCTACCGCTCCAACAAGCTGATGTACGACCACGCCACCAAGTCGCTGTGGTCCACGCTCACGGGCACGCCCGTCGTAGGGCCTCTGGTCGGCAAGGACATCGAGCTGAAGACGCTTCACATCGTCACGACCACCTGGAAAGAGTGGAGGAAGCGCCACCCGCGCACGCTGGTGCTGTCGCTCGACACCGGCTACCAGCGCGACTACAGCGAAGGCGCCGCCTACCGCGATTACTTCGCCACTGACCAGCTGATGTTCGGCGTGCCAAAGCTGGACGACCGCCTGCCGAACAAGGCCGAGGTGCTAGCCCTGCGTTTCCCGGACAGCCCCGGCGAGCAGCTGGCGGTCTCTGCGGAGTTTCTCCGCGCGACCCGCGTTTACCACGACCGGCTGGGGCGGCAGGAATTCGTCGTGCTCACCGATGCAAGCGGCGCCAATCGCGTCTACGAGTCGCGGGGGATACGGTTCGACAGTTGGGACGGGGAAGGCGCCGCACGCGAGCGCTCGGGGCAGGTCTGGACGGTCTCCGAGGACCGCCTCCGGTCGGCGGACGGGCGGGGTCTCAAACGGCTGCCGGCGCATCGGGCATTCTGGTTCGGTTGGCACGCCGCGTATCCGTCCACGCGGCTCGTGAAGTAGCGATGCGGTCTCCCGAGGATGCGCTGCGGCTCGTCGGCGAGGAGTGGTTCCGCGCCGCGGCAGCGATCTACGTTCGTGAAGCGCTGCCCGCCGACCCGACGCTGCTGAGTTACGGGTCATCGTTCGCGGACTTTCTCGCCCGCTTCGAACCGGCAGCGGAAATTCCTTACTTGCCTAGCGTCGCACGGCTCGACCGCCTCTGGAACCAGGCACATGCCGCGGCCGACGAAAAAGCGCTCGACCCTGCGGCCGTCGCCCGCCTGGCGACCGAGGAACTGGCCGACGTGATACTGCACCCGCATGTCGCTGCGCGCTGGGCGTGGTTCGAGGAAGCGCCGATTTACACGATCTGGACGCGCAACCGCGCAGATCGCGCGCCCGGCGACGACATCGACTGGCGGTTCGAGGGGGCGCTGCTCGTGCGGCCGCGCGACACGGTCGAGTGGTTCGCGCTCGACGCCGCAGGCTCGGCGTTTCTCGACGCATGCGCTGCGGGCGCCACCCTCGCCGAGGCGGCACAGGCCGCTCTCGAGGTGCGGGGAAATGCCGATCTCGCGCACCTGATGTCCATGCTGCTCGAAGCCGGCGCTTTCGCCCGCATCAGCTTAGCCAACGATCAGCGAGTCACGCAGGAGAAATCATGAACGAAGCGGGTGCCGCGACCGATACCCCCGCCGCAGCACTGCGCGGCGCCTGGAACCGCGTCGCCGACCGGCTGACCACTCTGGTGAGCCATGCGCTACTCGCGCTATGCGCGCGCGTGGCCGTAGCGGCCATCTTTTTCCTTTCGGGTCGCACCAAGGTGGATGGCCTGCTCACCGTCAACGACAGCGCCTTTATGCTTTTCCGCGAGGAGTACAAGGTTCCGCTGCTGCCGCCGGAACTCGCGGCGCACCTGGCAACTTACGCCGAGCACCTTTTCCCGGCCCTGCTTGTATTAGGGCTTTTCACGCGGCTCTCGGCGCTTGCACTGCTCGGCATGACCGCCGTGATCCAGATCTTCGTCTACCCCTCCGCCTGGCCCATCCATCTCTCATGGGCCGCATTGATGCTCTACCTCATCGGCCGCGGCGCCGGGCCGGTGTCGCTCGACCGCGCCCTCGGCTTAAAATAGCCGCCAGCGCGGAGACTCTCGTCACCCGGAGAACGATGAATGCACGCCACTCTGCCCCGGCTTGAAACCAGCCATTTTCCGGCCATACGCCGCAAGCGGCTGGATACCCTTCAGGTCAACCTCGGCTACAAGTGCAACCAGACCTGCGTGCACTGCCACGTCAACGCCGGGCCGACCCGTACCGAGATGATGAGCCGCGAAACCATCTCGGACGTGATCGCCTTCCTGAAAGCGTCGTGCGTCAAGACCCTCGACCTCACGGGTGGCGCGCCGGAGCTGAACGTGCACTTCCGGGGACTGGTGCTTGCCGCGCGTAATCTCGGCGCGCACGTGATGGATCGTTGCAATCTGACGATCCTGGAGCAACCGGGACAGGAAGACCTCGCGCAATTCCTCGCCGTGAACGCGGTGGAAATCGTCGCCTCGCTGCCGTGCTACCTCGAAGAGAACGTGGACGCCCAGCGCGGCAAGGGCGTGTTCGAGGCGAGCATCCGCGCGCTGAGGACCTTGAACGCGCTCGGCTACGGGCGAGCGGGCTCGGGGCTCGCGCTGAACCTGGTCTACAACCCGCAAGGGCCGACGCTCCCGCCGGCGCAGGACAAGCTCGAGGCCGATTACCACCGCCACCTGGCCGAGCGGTTCGGCGTCGTCTTCGACCGGCTCTACGTACTTACCAACATGCCGATCCAGCGTTTCGGCAGCACGCTTATTTCCAAGGGCCAGTTCGAGCACTACATGGCGCTGCTCAAGAACGCCTACCAGCCGCAGAATCTCGAATCGGTGATGTGCAGGAACCTGATCAGCGTGGACTGGCGCGGCTACCTGTATGACTGCGACTTCAACCAGATGCTCGGATTGCCGTTGCAGTTGAACGGCAAGCCGCGCGTGCATCTGCGCCAGCTCGCCAGCGCGGACCTCGAGGACAATCCCATCGTCGTCAAGGACCACTGCTACGGCTGCACCGCCGGCCAGGGCTCGAGCTGCGGCGGCGCGCTGGCTGCTTGAAACAGGGGTTGATACCGTGCTGGTTACAGCCCTGCTCTTCCTGGCCACGCTGTTCGTCGCCTATGCCAACGGCGCGAACGACAACTTCAAGGGCGTCGCCACCCTCTTCGGCAGCGATACCACCACTTATCGAAGCGCTATCGCGCTTGCGACGGTCACCACGCTTGCCGGCGCGCTTTGTTCCGTGTACCTCGCCGAGGCGCTGGTGCATGCGTTTTCGGGCAAAGGTCTGGTGCCGGATGCGGTGGCGGCCTCTCCCGATTTTCTGCTGGCGGTGGCCGCCGGCGCTGGAGCAACGGTTATCCTGGCAACTCTGCTTGGGCTGCCCATCTCCACAACCCATGCGTTGACTGGCGGCCTGGCCGGTGCCGGACTCCTGGCGGCCGGACCGCTGCTGAACCTGGCACATCTGGGATCGGGCTTTTTACTCCCGCTGCTGCTGGGCCCGGCCCTCGCCGTGCTGCTGACCATCCCGGTCTATCGCGCGCTGCACGCCCTCTCCGGCCGGCTTGGCATCAAGCGGGAAAGCTGCATTTGCGTAGGCGCACAACAGTTCATACCGGTCCGGCAACTGCAGTACAACGCCGCCCTGCAACAGTACTCCCTGCCCGCTCCGGCACCGGCGGGCGTCGCCATCACCATCGGCACGCAGAAGGACTGCGTCGACAAATACGGCGGCAGGTTGCTCGGCGTTTCCGCGCAGTCGCTCGTCAGTGGCCTTCACTATCTCAGCGCGGGCATTGTCAGCTTCGCCAGAGGCCTCAACGACACCCCCAAAATCGTCGGGCTGCTCTTGGTCGTCGAGGCGTTGCACATCCAACTCGGCATGCTGGCTATCGCGACGGCCATGGCGCTGGGCGGACTGCTCAACGCCAGGAGGGTTGCCATCACCATGAGCCGGAAAATCGCCCGCATGAATGATGGACAAGCGCTCACGGCGAATCTCATCACCGGATTGCTGGTCATTCTTGCCAGCCGTTACGGCCTGCCGGTCTCGACCACCCACGTCTCCGTGGGCGCGATCGGCGGCATTGGCCTCGCCAACGGCTCGGCCGCCCGGGGCGTGATCGGCGGCATCCTGGCTTCGTGGCTGCTGACCCTGCCCATCGCGGCCGCCACAGCGGCGCTGGTCTACAGCTTGCTGACTTTTTTCCTCCCGAACTGAAGCGGAGCAAACATGGACACCACCTATCTTTCCACCACGCGTGACGTCTACAAGGAAGCCGCCCTCCATCCGCAGCAGGGTTTGTGCTGCACGACGGCGCCGGTCTGGCAGCTTCCCGAGCTGGCGATTCCAAAGAAGATGCTCGCCATGAACTACGGCTGCGGCAGCACGGTTCACCCGCGCGATCTCGCCGGTTCGCCGACGGTCCTCTACGTCGGAGTGGGCGGCGGCATGGAGGTGCTGCAATTCGCGTACTTCACGCGACGGGCCGGAGCCGTGATCGGGCTCGACGTCGTGGACGAGATGCTGGCGGCATGCCGCACGAACCTGCGGGAAGCGGAGCTGCAGAATCCCTGGTTCAAGTCCTCGTTCGTCGATCTACGCAGGGGCGACGCGCTCAATCTCCCGGTCGCGGACGGTGCCGTGGACGTGGCGGCGCAGAACTGCCTGTTCAACATCTTCCGCGACCACGACCTCGAGCGCGCGCTGTCGGAGATCTACCGGGTGCTCAAGCCGCACGGCAGGCTGATCCTGTCCGATCCGGTATGCGAGTCGCACATGCCCGAGCGCTTGAGGAACGACGAGCGGCTGCGAGCCCTATGTCTCACGGGCGCGATTCCGCTCGACGCATACGTGAAATGCCTGACCGACACCGGCTTCGGCACCGTTGAAGTGCGCGCGAAGCGCCCCTACCGCGTGCTGTCGCCGCGCCACTACCCGACCGACCGGTTGATCGTCATCGAAAGCGTGGAGATCTGCGCCATCAAGGATCCCATGCCGGCCGACGGGCCCTGCGTCTTCACCGGCAGGACCGCGATCTTCCACGGCGATGCCGACTACTTCGACGATCAGAAAGGCCATTTCCTGACCCGCAACCAGCCGCTTGCCGTGTGCGACAAGACCGCCCGGGCGCTGGCGGCGCTGGGCCGCGACGATATCCACCTCTCGGGTTCCACCTGGTTCTACGACGGCGGAGGGTGTTGCTGACATCGGTCTGGTCCGGCTGCGTCATCGCGCGCCCCGGCGTAGACTGTCCGGACTGCCCCCCGGGCGGCAACACCCTCAGAGAAGAATCAAAATGAAACGAGGCAGGCTCGCGCTCGTCGTGGCGATCGTGGCGCTGATCGCGGCGTTCTTCGCATTCGGGCTCGACCGCTACTTCACGTTCGAATTCTTCAGGTCCCGGCACTTAGAGATCGACTCCTATTACCGCGCCTACCCCCTGCGGGCAGCCGCCGCGTACTTCGCCGTCTACATTCTGGTGACAGGACTGTCGCTTCCCGGGGCGGCGATTCTGACGCTCGTCGGCGGCGCGATATTCGGGCTCCTGTGGGGAACCGTGATCGTATCCTTCGCTTCTTCGATCGGCGC
>JAHZNX010000314.1 GCA_020028375.1 Betaproteobacteria bacterium
TGAGGCATTCAATGCCGAGCGCCATGTCGGTCAACCGGCCCGCCGCGTTCAATCGCGGCGCCGCGATGAATCCCAGGTCGCGCGCGGTGGCGCGGGCCGAATCCCGTCCCGCGAGCTGGAACATCGCCGCGATGCCGGGCTGCATGCGGCCGGCGCGGATCCGGTTGAGACCCTGCTGCACCAGGATGCGGTTGTTGTGGTCGAGCGCGACGACATCGGCGACCGTGCCGAGCGCCACTAAGGGCAGCAGCTCGGCGAGATTGGGCTCCATCCGATTGATCCGACCCTCGGTCGGCTCGAATCTCCCTTCGCCCTCAGGGAGAAGGGCCGGGGATGAGGGTGGGGCTTGGTCGGCAAACCACCCGCGGGCGCGGAGCTCCGCGCGCAGGGCGAGCATGAGGTAGAACATCACCCCGACGCCGGCGAGATGCTTGCTCGGAAAGGTGCAGCCCGGCTGATTGGGATTGATGATGCACGTAGCATCCGGCAGCCGCTCCGCCGGCAGATGGTGGTCGGTTATCAGCACCTGCATTCCCAGGCGATTTGCTTCCTCGACGCCCTCGAAGCTCGCGATGCCGTTGTCCACCGTGATCAGGATGTCGGGACGGGATTGTGACTGGGCAAGACGCACGATCTCGGGCGTGAGACCGTAGCCGTACGCGAACCGGTTGGGCACCAGGTAGCCGACATCGGCGCCGAAAGCGCGCAGGGCGCGCACGCCGACCGCGCAGGCAGTGGCGCCATCCGCATCGTAGTCGGCGACGATGAGGAGTTTCCTGCGCGACGCTATGGCGTCGGCCAGAAGCCCGGCCATCGTCCGCAGATTCAGCATGGAGTCCGGGGCGGCGAGCTGCTCGAACTCGGATACGAGGTCGCGCGCCGAGGTGACACCCCGCGCGGCGTAGATGCGCGCGAGCAGAGGAGGCACGCCTTCGCCCGCCAGATGCTCGACGATCTCCGGCCGCGCCTTTCGCGTGGTGATAGCGGGTGCCGGGTCAGGCGGCATAGGCTCGCAGCGGGCGCCGGGTCCGCCACAACCGCAGGCGGTCGCGCCGCGTCAGGACCGAGGTGTAACCGTGATCGGGCCCCAGTCCGTGCAGCGTGAGCGATTCGAGCGCGGCGTTCCACAATCCCCCGAGGAGCACGGCAGCCCACGAACGCTCCAGCGTCGCCAGGGCTTCGCGCCAATCCGCCAACTCGCCGTAAGCCGTTGCGGGCAACGAGAGCACCGCGAGATGCGTCCCGCCGCTGCCCGATTCCAGCAGCGACGCCCCAGAGGCGGGCAGGGGTCGCGCGGTGCCACCGCTCGCCGCCGCCAGTCCCGCTGCGACCGTGTCGTCGGCCCAGAGGACGTCGCAGGCCGGCGCTAGCCTGCCAGCGCGTCCTGCTCCCCAGATCCAGATGCTGTTCACGGCGGGCCGGCCGTCCTGCTCCCGCGCCTCGTTGCCCGGGTGCTCGTGCAGCAGCATCTGCGCTTCGTTGATGACCCTGCGCCAGCGCGCGCTGTCATCGCCCCGGGGCATGAGCGCCTCGATGCTTCTGCCGGCAGCCTCCGACGTCGGCGTGGTGTGCAGGCGCGCGTCGTTCGCAGTCCGCACGTACCAGCGCTGCGGGCGCGGGGCAACGAACGAGATACCGTCACCGGCAAAGTGCGAATTGAGGGCCGCAACGAACTCCCGCGCCTCGTCGGGCGTCACGGCGAGCCGCGAAGCATCGGCCAGTATCAGCCGGTCGCCGTGGAGCTTGAGGTGCACCGGGTCCGCGCGCATCCAGCAATCCGCTCCGGGCTCACCACCGTCGCCGCGCAGCGAGAACGGTGCAAGCGGCAAGCCATCGGCCAGGCGGTAGTGGCCGGCGAGCCAGCGTTCGAGCGAGGCGCCGGGGTTCCTCACGCGCCGGCCGCGCCCGAGCAGCGTTTCCAGGGCCGGCAGCGCGAGTCCGCGGTAGGGTTCGTCACCGGCAGCAGCGGGCCAGAACAGGTCGGGAACGAGCAAGTGGCACTCCACGATGCAGATTGTAAGGAATTTGCCCGAGCGCAGGCCGGCAAATTCCTCCTTGTGTCAGAATAGCGGCGGCCAAAGCGCGCCCCGGTGCGCGCAACGAGAACAGGATCACCGCTTGTCGTACGAGTTCTTCATCGGGATGCGTTACACGCGCGCCCGGCGCCGCAGCCAGTTCGTATCGTTCGTCTCGGTCGTTTCCGTCGTCTGCATCGCGCTCGGCATGATCGTGCTGATCACGGTGCTGTCGGTCATGAACGGCTTCCAGCGCGAGATCCGCACCCGGATTCTGGGCGTCGCCTCGCACGTGCAGTTGAGCGGCGCGGGCGGCACGCTGACCGCGTGGCAGGGCGTCGCGGCGCAGGCGGCGCGCCACGAGCAGGTGATTGCCACCGCGCCCTTCGTGCATGCACAAGGCCTGCTGACCCACGGGTCGGCGGTGCGCGGGGTGGTCGTGCGCGGGATCCTGCCGGAGCTGGAGGACCGTGTCGCCGACATCGGGCGGCACATGAGAAGCGGCAGGCTCGAAAACCTCAAGCCGGGCGAGTTCGGCGTCGTGGTGGGCGTCGATCTGGCGAGGGCGCTGGGCGTGGCGGCAGGCGAGAAGGTGGTGCTGGTCGCGCCGCAGGGGCAGGTGACGCCGGCGGGAATCGTGCCGCGGCTACGGCAGCTCACCGTGGTGGGAATCTTCGAAGTGGACCACCAGGAGTTCGATTCGAGCCTCGCGCTGCTCGCGCTCGAGGACGCGCAGCGGATCTTCCGCTTCGGCGACGCCGTTTCGGGCGTGCGGCTGAAGCTGAAGGACCTGTTCCAGTCACGGGTGGTGGCGCGGGACCTCGTGCGCGCGCTGGGGCCCGACACCTACGCCAGCGACTGGACGCTCCAGCATGCGAACCTGCTGCGCGCGGTGCAGATCGAGAAGCGGATGATGTTCTTCGTCGTGTTTTTGATCATCGTGGTGGCGGCGATCAACATCGTCTCGAGCCTGGTGATGGTCGTCACCGACAAGCAGGCGGATATCGCCAT
>JAHZNX010000075.1 GCA_020028375.1 Betaproteobacteria bacterium
CGCCCAACGACCGCATCATCCTCGACACCGGCGACGGCGCAGCCCTCTCGTTTCTCGGCGACCCGGAGGACGCGCTCTACGTGAGCCTCTCGCTGCGCGAGGCGCTGCAGAAGCCGCAGCCGCCCGGGCCGGAACTGAGGATCCGCCTTGGCATCAATCTCGGCCCGGTGCGGCTGGTGAAGGACATCAACGGCCAGCCCAATATCATCGGCGACGGCATCAACGTCGCGCAGCGCGTCATGGGCTTCTCCGAGCCCGGCCAGATCATGGTTTCGCGCTCCTTCTACGAGGTGGTGTCGTGCCTGTCCGAAGGCTACGCGCAGCTGTTTCGCTACGAAGGTGCGCGCACGGACAAGCACGTGCGCGAGCACGAGATCTACACCGTCCTCGCGACCACCGCTTCGCTGCAGCGCACGGGCGCCGCAAGCCCCAGGACCCGGCTGCCTGCAGGCGGCGCGGTGGTGCTGGACAAGCTCACGCAAACCGCCGTGGTCGTCAGCGACAACCTGCGCCGCAAGCCGCGCTTGGGAACCGGGCTCGCCGTGGCAGCCATCCTCAGCGTTGCGGTGGGATTGCGGCTCGCCCGCCAGCCCGCCGCGGCACCGGTGCCGCCCCCCTCGCCGTCGCCGCCCAAGGTCGCGGCGGCGCCCGCTGCGGCCGCACCGGCGGGCCCTGCTGCGAAGAAGCCGGATGCGCCCGGCACGCGTGCCGCCGCGCCCGCGAAATCCGCCCCGGCTCCCGCGAGGACGGCCGCAGCGCCGACCCGGCCCAAGCCCGCGACTCCAGCCGCGAGGACACCCTCGGCGCCGCTCGTCGATGAGGAGCCGCGTACGAAACCGGAAACCGTGGCTTTGGCGCCGGCAACGGCGACGCTGAGCCTCGCCATATCGCCCTGGGGCGAGGTCCGTATCGACGGCAGGCTGCACGGCGTCTCGCCGCCGCTGCGCAACGTCGAGCTCACGCCGGGCCGGCACCGGGTCGAGATCCGCAACGCCGGTTTCCCGCCGCATATCGAGATCGTGGAGGCCAAATCCGGCGGAAGTATTAGAATTAGGCACAAGTTCCAGAATTGAGGGGGGAGATGGCGTTTTTGAGGCTGGTGATGGCAGCAGCGATCGCCGCGATTCTCCTGGGCTGCGAGTCCGCTCCCATCAAGGCCCTACAGGAGGAATTCAAGAGCCTGTTCCAGCTGCACAAGGGGGAGGCGGACCTCGCCAGCGGCATCAAGCAGTACGAGGACGGAAATTACTCCGCGGCGGCGCGCTTGCTGCAGTCGAGCCTCGACCAGGGGCTCGGCAGGAACGACCAGGTCAGGGCGCACAAGTATCTCGCCTTCATCCACTGCATCTCGGGACGCGAGCGGCGTTGCCGCGACGAATTCCGCGCCGTACTCAAGATCGATCCGTCGTTCGAGCTCGCCGCAAACGAAGCCGGTCATCCGATCTGGGGCCCCGCGTTCCGCTCCGCGAAGGGCGAGCAATAGAATGCCCGGACCGCGGAGCCGCCTGGATGCAGGATCACGCCGAGTGACGTCGCTATCCACCCCTCGGGGCTTTGTGCGCGAAGCTCCGGCGCCGGTCCGATCGGTTTCATGGATCCCCGCACGCTAGGCCGCTACGAGCTCCTCGCCGAGCTCGGCAAGGGCGCGATGGGCGTCGTCTACCGCGCCAACGATCCGCTGCTCGACCGGCAGGTCGCGATCAAGACCGTCAGCATGTCGCTCGACCCGCAGGAGATGGCCGAATACGAAGGCCGCTTCTTCCAGGAAGCCAAGGCCGTCGGCAGCCTCAACCATCCCAACATCGTCACCGTCTACGACGTCGGCAAAAGCGGCAATCTCGCCTACATGGCGATGGAGTTCCTGCAGGGCGAAGAGCTGCGCTCACTGATGGCGACCGGCCAGCCGCTGGCGGTCACGCGCGCGGTCGATATCGCGGCCCAGGTGGCCGAGGGGCTCGCCTACGCGCACCAGAATGGCGTCGTCCACCGCGACGTCAAGCCGGCCAACATCATGCTTTCGGTCACCGGCCGCTGCAAGATCACCGACTTCGGCATCGCGCGGATGCGCTCGGCGGAGGTGAAGACCCAGACCGGCATCGTGCTCGGCTCGCCGCGCTACATGTCGCCCGAGCAGGTCGCCGGCAAGCGCGCCGAGCCGCGCTCGGACATTTTTTCCCTCGGCGTGATCCTCCACGAGATGCTGACCGGGAAGCCGCCCTTCACCGGCGAGGACGTGACCTCGGTCATGTTCCAGATCATGAACCTGGTGCCGCCGCCGCCGAGCTCGATCAACGCGCGGGTGCCGGAAGTGCTGGATTTCATCGTCGCCAAGGCGATCGCCAAGGTCCTCGACGACCGCTATGCGGGCGCTGACGAGCTCGCCAAGGACCTGCGCGAGGTCGCCAAGCAGATCGATACCACGGTCCATATGCTCACGGCGACCCGCCCGCCGGTGGCTCCGAGGCTCGACCGCGACGCGGCCCAGGCGCTGGTGCGGTCGATTCCGGATACGCGCCGCGCCGATGCCGCCGAGGTCAGCACGCTCGGCGCGACCCCCGTGCCCGCGCTCGGGCTGTCGCGGGCGTTCGATTCCCTCGGCGCCACCATGAGACTCGCCATCAATACCGGCATGGTGGAGGAGTTGAAGGAGTTCTCCGAAAGCGGAAAGCACAAGCCGCTGACCGATACCGGCACGCCCACGGAAGCGCGCGCGATCATCGGCGATATGCGCCGGGGGCCGGGCTGGACCGACAAGGACAAGCTCATCTTCGCCGCCAGCGTCGCCGGCGCCACGATCGTCGGCGCCATCATCGTCTTCGCCTGAAGGCGAGCGATCAGCAATCAGCCATCAGCGATCGGCTGCTGGCGCTTACCCGAATTGGCTGATAGCTGAATGCTGACGGCTGAATGCTCCGCTCCTTACCCAAATGAAGATCCATAGCGTAGAAGCGCTCGCCGTCGAGATTCCGCTCAAGAAGAATTTCGGCGGCAGCACCTACTCCGTCCTCAAGCGCTGCACCGTGGTGACGCGCGTGCGCGGCGACGAGGGCCTCGCGGGCGAGGTCTACAACGGCGACAACCGCAGTCACGGGCGCGAGATCGTACGCCTGATACACGAGCTGCTCGCGCCGCGCGTGCGGGGGATGGACATCCTCGAGGTCGAGCGCGCGTGGCAGGCGATGTTCGATCTTACCCACACCAGCGCTGACCGCAAGATCCTGCTGGAGGCGATCGCGTGCGTGGACTGCGCGCTGTGGGACCTCGTCGGCAAATCGAGGGGAAAGAGCGTCGCGGCGCTGCTCGGCGGGGACCGCGAGCGGCTTCCCATCATCTCCATCGGCGGCTACTACATGGCGGGCAAGACGCTCGCCGATATTGGCCGCGAAATGGAGCAGTACCGCACCGCCGGCATGGCGGGCTGCAAGTTCAAGGTCGGCGGTCTCGCGCCGGAAGCGGATGCCGAGCGGGTGGCGGCCGCGCGCAAGGCGGCGGGCCCGGAATTCAAGCTGGTGGTGGACGCCAACCGGGGCTGGAACGCGCAGGAGGCGATCCGGTTTGCGCGGCTCGTCGCGCCCCTCGACATCGGCTGGTTCGAGGAGCCGTGCCACTGGTATGACGACATCGCCCTCATGGCGCGCGTGCGCCAGGCGATTCCCATCCCCGTCACCGCCGGCCAGAGCGAGATCACCAGCCACGGCGTGCGCCGGCTGGTGGACGCCGGCGCTGTCGACTACGTGAACTTCGACGCTTCCGAAGGCGGTGGCGTCACCGACTGGCGGCGCGCCGCGGAAATCTGCCGGACGGCGGGCGTGCGCATGGCTCACCACGAGGAATCGCAGATCTCCCAGCAGCTCCTCGCCGGCGTGCCGCACGGCACCTACGTCGAGTGCTTCGCCGATCCCGAGCGCGACCCGGTGTGGCAGGCGATGTGGGCGAACCGTCCCGCGATCCGGAACGGCTACATGGAAGTGTCAAAGGCGCCCGGCTTCGGCATCGAGCTCGACTGGAAGATGGTGGAGCGCTACCGCATCGCGTGACGATCGTTAACTGACGATCAACGCCGCCCGCCCCGCGACCGCGTTCTTCCGCAGCAGCTCGTGCACCTGCTCCGCCTCTTCCAGCGGGAAGGTCCGGTTCACCACCGCTCGTATCCGCTTGTGCTTCACCAGCTCCAGCGTGCGCGCGATCTCGGCATTGTTCACGTAGCGCGAGCCGTGTATCTCCTGCGCCTGCCGCATGAATTCCCCCGGGTTCACCTTGAACGTGGGATCCTCCCCGTACACCGACGCGGGCTTGCTGCCGATGATCACCATGCGCCCGGCCGGGGCGAGTGACTCGAGGGAGGCCTGCAGCGTTCGGCTGTTGCCGACGACATCGATCGCGGCATCCACGCCGCGCCCTCCGGTGAGCGCCTTCACCTGCTTGACGAGATCGCCGCGCCGCGTGTCGATCACCTCGTCCGCGCCCATCTCCCGCGCGAGCTCGAGCTTCTCCTCCCCGATTTCCGCGGCGAGCACGCGCCCGCCGCACAGCCGCGCCATCTGCACCATGTGGATGCCGACGCCGCCGCCGGCGCCGATGATCAGCACGTTGTCTCCGGGGCTCACCTGCGCTTCCGCGTGGCAGGCATGGTAGGGTGTCGCGATCGCGTCGGCTGCGACTGACGCCTCGAGGTCGGTGACGCCGTCGGGTATCGGGACGAGGTTCCGCTCCGGCAGCGCGACGTACTCCGCGTAGCCGCCGTCGCAGCCCTGGCCGACGTTGCCCCGGAAGTTCTCGCACAGCGTCTCGCGCCCGCTGCGGCAGTAGCGGCAGTTGCCGCACGTGAGGTAGTAGTGATTGGTCACGCGCTGGCCGACTTTTACGGTCCTCACCTCGGAGCCCGCCTCGACGACCTCGCCCGCGACCTCGTGCCCGGGGATGCGCGGATACGATTTGATCCGTCCCGGCGTCGCGACCATGATGACGACGGTGAGCCCCGCGCCGCACACGCGCACCCGCACGAGCGCCTCGCTTGGACCGATCTTCGGCACCGGCACGTCCTTCAATTTCAGCGGCGCGCCGAATTGCTCCAGCACCATCGCCCGCATCGTCAGTCTTTCTTTGCACTGATTGCCGTCAGTATGCCCTGCATGATCGCGAGCGGCGTCGGCGGGCACCCCGGCACCGCCACGTCCACCGGGATCACGTTCCACACCCGCCCGCGGCTCGCGTAGCTCTCCCCGAAAATGCCGCCCGTGCAGCCGCAATCCCCGATCGCCACGACGAGCTTTGGATCGGGCGTCGCGTCATAGGTACGCTTGAGCGCGGTTTCCATGTGGCGCGACACCGGCCCGGTCACCAGCAGCATGTCGGCGTGGCGCGGGCTCGCAACGAAACGGATGCCGAGACCTTCGAGGTTGTAGTACGGATTGTTGCACATGTGGATCTCCAGCTCGCAGCCGTTGCACGAGCCGGCATCCACATGGCGGATCGTGAGCGCACCCGCGAAGTACTGGAGGACCTCCGCGCGCAGGCGGCCGGCGGTCACGCGCAGCGCCTCGTCCGGCTGCGGCGGCGCCTCGGTCCTGATTCCGGTTATCGCGATCTGCTTCAGCAGTTGATACATGGCTTACCCCTTCCCACGGCTCACAGGTCGTGGCCGCTGTAGCTCAGGTTGAAGGATTTGTTGATGAGCGGGAAATCCGGAACGATGTTCCCGATCACCGCATGCTCGAGCACCGGCCAGTTGTGCCACGAGGGATCGTGCGGATGGAGCCGCCGGATGCGGTTGCCGGAGCCCGCCTCCAGCGCGATGAACACCTCTCCCCTCCACCCCTCGACCCAGCCCACCCCGAATGCGCCCGCCGCCGGCGCCGGGACCGCAAGGGCGACGTCACCCGCGGGCAGCTTCTCCAGGATCAGTCGGCACAGCCGAAGCGATTCGAAAATCTCTTCGAAGCGCACCGTCACGCGCGCGGCGACATCGCCGTTGCGGTGCGTTGCCATGCGCACATCGAGCTCCGTATAGGGCGGATACGGATATTCGACGCGCAGGTCCCAGCTCTGGGCGCTCGCGCGGCCCGCAACGCCGATCAGCCCGAGGCGCGCCGCCAGCTCGGGCGCGACACGCCCGCAATTGATGAAGCGGTCCTGCAGCCCGGCGTGCTCGTCGTAGATGACCTTGAGCCGGCTTACGGTCTTCTCGATCTCGTCCATCTCGGCTCGCATGCGCGCCGCGCCTTCGGGCGCGACGTCACGCGCGACGCCGCCGGGAACGACGGCGTCCATCAGGTAGCGGTGGCCGAAGAGCGCGTGGTGAGTCCTCAGCCATTCCTCCTTCAGCCGCAGGAATTGAGCGAGCCCGAACGCAAGCGCCGCGTCGTTGCCCAGGAATCCGAGGTCGCCCAGATGATTGGCGATGCGCTCGCGCTCGAGCAGCAGCGCTCGCAGCCACTGCGCCCGCCGCGGCGGCGGCACGCCGGCGGCCGACTCCACCGCCATCGCATACGCCGAGGCGTACGCGACGGCGGAATCGCCCGAGACCCGGCCGGCGAGCCGTGCGCCTTCGGCGAGCGTCATGCTCTCGAAAAGCTTCTCGATGCCCTTGTGCTTGTATCCGAGGCGCTCCTCCAGCCGCAGCACCGTCTCGCCCACTACCGAGAAGCGGAAGTGGCCGGGTTCGATCGTGCCCGCGTGCACGGGACCCACCGGTATCTCGTGGACGCCTTCTCCCTCTACGCGGACGAACGGGTAATCATCCGCCCGCGATTCGTGACGACTGACGCCTGTCCTGAGCGACGTCGAAGGGACTGACGACTGACGAGCGTCGAAGTCCTTGCGGAGCGGAAATTCATCCGGGCGCCACGCTGAGTGCCGAAGCCACTTGCGGTGGTCGTCGGCCCCGCTCGCAGAGACGCCGAGGAGATCGAAGGCGGCGCGCTGCATGCGGTCCGCCGCCGGGAAGATGGCCGCCACGTCGGGATACGACGTTCCGGCGAGCGGGATCGAGAGCACGACCAGCCCACCGCGTACGACCAGCGCCGCGTGCGCGGTGAAGCCACGGCCTTCGTTCCGCGCATCGCTTGCCCACAGCGAAACCAGGCGCCCGCCCTGCTCGCGGACCGCGCGGCACGCCTCGATCCACTGCGCCGCATCCACCTCGGCACGGAACGCGGTGACGGCCCCGCGGATTTCCGTCAACTCGAAGTTGAGCCCTTCCAGCTTCATGACCAGCTACGCCTCACCCCGTCACGCATCATCACGTCACGCCGCACCATGTCACGATTCACCATGTCACGCATTACCCGATAAGCGCAGCCGCCTGCCGGTACCACGCCGCCAGGTACGGCGGAATGAATATTCCCATCATCAGCACCAGCGCGAGATGCACGAACACGGGGACGAGCGCCGGCGGGTGCGGCAGCCGCGGGAGCTGCGTTTCGCCGAACACCATCGGCTGCACCTTGCCGAAGATCGCGGCGAAGGCGACCGCGAGCCCGATGAGCAGGAACGGCGTCGCCCACGGCTGCTCGCGCATCGCCGTGGTGAGAATGATGAACTCGCTCGCGAACACCCCGAACGGCGGGATGCCGAGGATGGCGATCGTGCCCAGCATCAGCCCCCAGCCGATGGTGGGGTTGGTGCGGATCAACCCGCGGATGTCGTCCATGATCTGGGTGCCGGTCTTTTGCGCGGCGTGCCCGACCGCAAAGAAGATCGCCGACTTGGTGAGGCTGTGCATCGTCATGTGCAGCAACGCGCCGAAGGTCGCTGCCACCCCGCCCATGCCGAAGGCGAAAGTGATGAGCCCCATGTGCTCAATCGAGGAGTAGGCGAACATGCGCTTGATGTCGCGCTGGCGCGAGAGCAGGAACGCGGCCACCACCACCGACAGCAGCCCGAAGCCCATCATCAGGTTGCCGGCAAACGGCGCCCCGAGCGCGCCATCGGTCAGCACCTTGCAGCGCACGACCGCGTAGAGCGCGACATTGAGGAGCAGCCCCGAGAGCACCGCCGAGATCGGCGTCGGCCCTTCCGCGTGCGCGTCGGGCAGCCAGTTATGCACGGGGACGAGCCCAACCTTGGTGCCGTAGCCGACGAGCAGGAACACGAACGCGAGCGACATCACCGTCGGCTCGAGCTGCGACTTGACCAAATTCAAGTCGGTCCACAGCAGCGCTGTCCCGCCTGTGCCCAGCACCCTTTCCGCGGCGAAGTAGAGCAGGATGGTGCCGAACAGCGCCTGCGCGATGCCGACCGAGCACAGGATGAAGTACTTCCACGCCGCCTCGATCGCTTCCGGCGTGCGGTAGAGGCTCACCAGCAGCACCGTGGACAGTGTCGCCGCTTCCATCGCCACCCACAGGATGCCCATGTTGTTGGTGGTCAGCGCGAGCAGCATCGTGAAGCTGAAGACCTGGAACATGGCGTGAAACAGGCGCTGCGCCCCCGCCTTGATCTTGCCGCGGTCGGCCTCGATGCGCATGTAGGGGCGCGAGAACAACGCCGTGGTCAGCGCGACGAAGGCAGTCAACGCCACCAGCACCACGTTGAACGGGTCGATGAAGAACTGGCCGGCGAAGGTGGTGAGCGGCCCGTCGCGGATCACGCGCGCCGTCAGCGCCGCCGCCGCGAGAAACGTGACGAGGCTCGAGGCGACGCCCAGCTCCGGCGCCCAGCGGCGCCCGCCGAGAACCGCGAGCGCCGCGCCCCCGAGGAGCGGCGTGCCGAGCAGGACCAGGATCTCCATCAGTCTTCCTTGAGCTTTTCCATGTGCCGTGTATCGAGGCTTTCGAAGGTCTCGCGCACCTGGAAGAAGAAGATGCCGAA
>JAHZNX010000006.1 GCA_020028375.1 Betaproteobacteria bacterium
CTCATCATCAAGCTCGACGACACCTCGGTGAAGGGGATGACGCTGAACGAGGCGGTCAAGCGCATGCGCGGCAAGCCCAACACCCAGATCACGCTCACCATCGTGCGCAAGGGCGAGGCGAAGCCCATCGTGGTGACGCTGAACCGCGCCGTGATCAAGATCCAGAGCGTCAAATCGAAGCTGCTCGAGCCCGGCTACGCGTACTTCCGCGTGACGCAGTTCCAGGAGCAGACCGGGGAGAACCTCGCACGCTCGATCGAGCGGCTGTTCAAGGAAAACCCGGGGGCGATGAAGGGCATCGTGCTCGACCTGCGCAACGATCCAGGGGGGCTGCTCAACGGGGCAGTCGCGGTATCCGCGGCGTTCCTGCCGCCCGGCTCGCTGGTGGTTTACACCGACGGCCGCACCGAGGACTCCAAGATGAAGCTGAACGCGCGCCCCGAGGACTACCTGCGCGGCCGCATGAAGGAGGACTTCAACCGGAGATTGCCGGAGGACGTGAAGACCGTGCCGATGGTGGTGCTGGTGAACGGCGGCTCGGCCTCGGCCTCCGAGATCGTCGCCGGCGCGCTGCAGGACCACAAGCGCGCGGTCATCATGGGCCAGCCGACCTTCGGCAAGGGCTCGGTGCAGACCATACTGCCGCTCGGAAACAACACCGCGATCAAGCTCACCACGGCGCGTTACTACACGCCGAGCGGGCGCTCGATCCAGGCCAAGGGCATCATGCCGGACATCCCGCTCGACGACGGGGCGAGCGAGCGCGCCGCGACCCTGAAACTGCGCGAGGCCGACCTCACCAAGCACCTGACCGACAACGGCAAGGACGCCAAGGACGAGGAGCAGGCGAAGGCAGCAGCAGCGGCGGCGAAGCAGTACAAATTCACGCCGGCACCGCGTCCGAAGGATATCGACGACAAGCTGACCCGGCCCCAGCCCGGCGAGATCGTGTCCGAGCACGATTACGAGCTCAATCAGGCAATCGCCTTCCTGAAGAGCCGCGGGGGCAGCGCCATCAAGGTCGCAAACTAGGCGCGCGGCACCATCCTCCCAGCGAACGCCCGGCGAAGTCCGGGCGTTTTGCTGTACACTGCCAGCCGTCCGGGATGCGGCCCGCGGTGGAACCGCGAATGCGCCACCCCTTCCCCCTTCCCCCTTCTCCCTTCACCGTACCGTGAACGACGAACAGCTGCTGCGCTACAGCCGCCACATTCTGCTGCCGGAGATCGGCATCGAAGGCCAGCAGCGGCTCCTCGCCGCGCGCGCGCTGGTGATCGGGGCGGGAGGGCTCGGCTCGCCGGTCGCGCTCTACCTCGCCTCGGCAGGCGTGGGCGCCATCACCCTCTGCGACAACGAGGAGGTCGACCTCACCAACCTGCAGCGCCAGATCGTGCACCGCATGGAATCGGTGGGGAGGAAGAAGGTGAATTCGGCGCGCGACACGCTCGCGGCGATCAATCCCGGCGTCACGGTCGTGGCGCTCGCGGAGCGGGTGGACGGCAAGCGCCTCGAGACGCTCGCGGCACAGCACGACCTCGTGATCGACGGCAGCGACAATTTCGCCACCCGCCATGCCGTGAACCGGGCGTGTGTGAAGCTGCGGAAGCCGCTGGTGTCGGGCGCGGCGGTGCGCTTCGACGGCCAGGTTGCCGTGTTCGACCTGCGGGTGCCGGACTCCGCGTGCTACGCCTGCCTGTTCCCGGAGTCGGGCGAATCCGAGGACGTGCGCTGCGCGGTCATGGGCGTGTTCGCTCCCCTCACCGGCATCGTCGGCTCGATCCAGGCGGCGGAGGCCTTGAAGCTACTCGCCGGCGCCGGGGAAACCCTCAGCGGGCGGCTGCTGCTGCTCGATGCGCTCGCGATGCAGGTGCGCACCATCAACCTCCGGAAGGACCCCGCCTGCCCCGTTTGCGGGGCTTGAAGTTCAGGTCCGGTCGATCGTAGGCGTGCGGCCGGCGGGCGCGTTGATGCTGCCCGGCGCGGCGGGGGCAGCGGGCGCAATCGGCCGCCCGCTCAACAGCGCTTCGAGATCGCGTAGTACCTGCGCCAGGTCGGGCGGGTTGCGTCCCTGGTGCGCGAGCAATATGCGGGCCGGAAAATCCATCAGCGTCGGCACGTGGCCGGTGTTGCGGATCTTCGCCGCCGTCGTCAGGACCGGCGCGAGGTGCGTCAACTTGTAGCCCGCCCGCTGGCTCTCGATGGCGTCGATCATCGCCTGCTGCGCGCGAGCGATGCCGATCAGCAGTTCCGCGAGTTGTTTGGTCGTCACGTTCGCCATCGCTCACCTCTCCGCCATTAATAGCTGTCAGCGCTCAGCGGTCAGCTCTCAGTTCTCAGCCGGGGTCGTTACCGGGCTTGGCTGATAGCCGAATGCTGATAGCTGAATGCTATGCAAGTACTCCCTCCATCAGCTGGCGCCATTGCTTCGCCCAGAGCTCGACCGGGTCGCGCTTGAAGCCGCTCATGGCGAACTGGTGCCAGCGCCCGATGACGAAGCTCATCATCAGGTTCGCCTGGGCGGCGATATCCACTTCCTGCGCGAACTCCCCCTGGCTCACCCCGAAGCGCAATGCTTGCTTCAACGCGGCCTCCAGCCGCTCGTGCAGCTGGTTGATGCGTGTCTGCAGCCGCTCGTCCTCGTTGACCAGCGCCTCGCCGACCAGCACGCGCGTCATGCCCCGGTTCTTCTGCGCGAACGCGAGCATGATGCCGAGGATGGCCTCGATCTGGCGCAGCCCGCTCTTTTCCTCGCCGGTGATCTTGTTGATGAGCGCGAACAGCGTCTGCTCGATGAATTCGATCAGGCCCTCGAACATCTCGGCCTTGCCCCGGAAGTGCCGGTAGAGCGCCGCCTCGGACACCTTGAGGCGCGCGGCGAGCGCCGCGGTCGTCACTTTCTCCCCGGCGGGATCCTCCAGCATCTGCGCCACCGTCTGCAGAATCTCGTGCTTGCGGTCCCCGGACTTTTCCGTCATGCGCGGCCTCGTCCCTATTGTAGATACGGCAGCATGCGGGGCAACTGGAGCAGATTCGCGATTTTCACGTCAACGTGACCCGGAGCGCGCTCCGCCCGCGTCACCCACACCGTTTTCATGCCGAGCCGCCCGGCGGCGCGCAGGTTCTCGAGCGAATCCTCCACCATGATACAGCGTTGGGGCTTGAGGCGGTTGGCGCGGCACAGGCTGAGGAAGCCGTGGCTGTCGGGCTTGGGCCGGAAGCGCGCGCGCTCGATCGAGAACACGTCATCGAACAGGTCGGCGACAGCGAGCGCCTTCAGCACCGCGCGCGCGTAGTGCGCGGGCGCGTTGGAGAACACGTACTTGCGGCCGGGCAGGCGCCTCAGGATCGCCCGCAGCTGCGGCTCGTGCACCAGCATGCGCTTGAGGTCCGGAAGCTGGTGCGTGTGCCACAGGAAGTGCCGCGGGTCGGTCGCGTGGTTGCGCATGAGCCCGAGCAGCGTCGCGCCGTAGCTCTTCCAGTAGCGGTGCCGCAGCTCGCCGGCCGCCTGCTCGTCCAGGCCCAGATGCGCCTGGAGATACCCGGTCATGGCGCGGTTGATGTGCGGGAAGATGTGCGGACGCGCATTGTGCAGGGTATTGTCGAGATCGAAGATCCAGGCGTGCCGCCACATACAAGCCCATGTTCCGAGTTTCGAGTTTCGAGTTTCGAGTTCCGGGTGTGGGAGTTTGAACCTCGAACCCAGAACGGGCCGCCAGCGCGCGCGGCGTTCAGCGGCGCCGGATGAGCGTGCCGACCCCTTCGTCGGTCAACACCTCGAGCAGCAGCGCGTGCTCGACGCGGCCGTCGATGATGTGGCAGGTGTTGACGCCGTTCTTCACGGCGTCGAGCGCCGAGCTGATCTTGGGCAGCATGCCGCCGGAAATCGTGCCGTCGGCGAACAGCTCGTCGATCTTCTTCGCGGAGAGGCCGGTGAGGAGGTTGCCGTTCTTGTCGAGCACGCCCGGCGTGTTGGTGAGCACGATCAGCTTCTCCGCCTTCAGGATCTCGGCCACCTTGCCGGCGACGAGGTCGGCGTTGATGTTGTAGGTCTCGCCCTTCTTGCCCACGCCGAGCGGCGCGATCACCGGAATGAAGTCGTGGGTGTGCAGGCGGTGCACGATCTCCGGGTCGATGCTCTCGACCTCCCCCACCTGGCCGATGTCGACCAGCTCGTCCGAGTCGCCTTCGCCGCGCACCAGCATCTTCTTCGCGCGGATCAGGCCCCCGTCCGTGCCGGTCAAGCCGACGGCGCGCCCGCCGTGCTGGTTGATGAGGCTGACGATGTCCTTGTTCACCTGGCCGCCGAGCACCATCTCGACGACATCCATGGTCTGGGCGTCCGTCACCCGCATGCCCTGGACGAATTCGCCCTTCCGGCCGAGCTGCTTCAGCAGGTCGTCGATCTGCGGGCCGCCGCCGTGCACCACCACCGGATTCATGCCGACGAGCTTCAACAGCACGACATCGCGCGCGAAGCTCTTCTTCAGCTTCTCGTCGGTCATCGCGTTGCCGCCGTACTTGATGACGATGGTCTTGCCGTGAAAGCGCTGGATATAGGGCAGCGCCTCGGCGAGGATCTTCGCTCTGTCGGCGGCGGTGGTGCCGGTGAGTGCCATGGCGATCGTGCTCTCTTTCGGTCGCCATTCTACGGGATGGCCAAAAAAAACGGCAGGCCTTGCGGCCCGCCGTTTCGGGGACTTTCCGGACTTACTGGATATTAATGCGTTTCGCCTGCGCCGCGGCCTTCTTCGGCAGCGTCAGCTCCAGCACGCCGTCAGCGTACTTGGCGCTCGTGCCGGCTTCCTCGACCGCCTGGCCGAGGGTGAACGCGCGATACAGCTTGCCGTAGTAGCGCTCCAAGCGCAGCACGCGGTCGCCGTTTTTCACGTCCTTCTCCTGCTTCACTTCCGCGCTGATCGCCACGGTGTCACCGTCGATGGTGACATTGATGTCTTCCTTCTTCACGCCGGGCACTTCGGCGCGCAGGGTGTACGCCTTCTCGTTCTCGGACACGTTCACGCGGAACTGCGCGGCGCCGGCCGGTGCGTCATAGCTGACCGGGCGCACGAAGAATCCGCGGAATAGATCGTCGAACGCATCGTCGAACGGACTGTAGCGGGTGATGTTTGCCATTGTCGATCTCCACGTTCAAAAAGGCGCTCAATGCGCCGATATCCGATATATGGGAGCCGTCCCGGGGATATCAAGGCCGGGGGCCGCGCTTTGATATAATCGCCGCCGCATGCGCGCGATACCGCTTGTCCTGCTGTCGGTCCTCTCCCCCGTCCTTCACGCCCAGCACGAACCGCCCGCGGCTCCGGCCGCGCTCGCGATAGCGGCGAAGGCCTACCTGCTCCTCGATTTCAACAGCGGCCAGACGCTGGTCGCCCACAATGCGCGGGAACGGGTGGAGCCGGCCTCCCTCACCAAGCTGATGACGGCCTATCTCACGTTTGCCGCGCTCGACCAGAAACGGATCCGCCTCGACCAGGGGGTGCCGGTCTCCGAGTACGCATGGCGCACCGAGGGATCGCGCATGTTCATTGAGCCGCGCAAGCCCGTCACCGTCGAGGAGCTGATACACGGCATGGTGGTGCAGTCCGGCAACGACGCTAGCATCGCGCTCGCCGAGGCGATCGCCGGCAGCGAGGAGGCGTTCGTGGCGATGATGAACCGCGAGGCGCGGCGGTTGGGGCTGCAGGACACGCATTTCGTCAATGCGACGGGGCTGCCGCACCCGCAGCATTACTCCTCCGGGCGTGACCTCGCCGAGCTGGCCGCGGCCGTCATCCGCGATTTTCCCGGGCGCTATCCCCTCTATTCGCGCCGGGAGTACCGCTACAACAACATCACGCAGTCGAACCGCAACCGCCTGCTGTGGGTCGATCCGACGGTGGACGGCATGAAGACCGGCTACACCGAGAACGCCGGCTATTGCATGGTGACCTCGGGCAAGCGCGGGGAGAGGCGCCTCGTTTCGGTCGTGCTGGGCGCGGCGAGCGAGGCCGCCCGCGTGATCGAGAGCCAGAAGCTGCTCAATCACGGCTTCAAGTCCTACGACGGCGTCCGCCTCTATCCCGGCAGGCAGCCGGTGGTGACTCTGGAGGTGTTCAAAGGCACGTCGAGCAAGGTGGACGCGGGCTTTCTCGCCGACCTCCACCTCGCCGTGCCGCGGGGCCAGGGCGAGAAGCTGAAAGCGCGCGTCGAGAGCTTGCAGCCGCTGTTCGCCCCGATCCAGGCCGGACAGCGCATCGGCATGCTCAAGCTGACGCTCGACGACCAGCCCTATCGCGAGGTCCCTGTGGTGGCGCTGGAAAACGTGCCGCTCGCGGGCGTGCTCGGGCGCGGCTGGGACGCGCTGCGTATACTGTTTCGATAGGACGCCGCGCGCGCGGCGTCTTATAATGGGCAGACTGCGCGCCACCGAAACGCCTCGGCCCCCGCCATTTCTTCACCTGCGAGCCCCGACATGAGTGACATCGCCTACCTCAATGGAGAATTCCTGCCGCTTGACCAGGCACGCGTTTCAGCGCTCGATCGCGGGTTCATCTTCGGCGACGGCGTCTACGAAGTCATCCCGGTCTATTCGCGGCGCCCGTTCCGGCTGCCCGAGCACCTGCGGCGGCTGCAGCGCAGCCTGGATGCGATCCGCCTCGGCAACCCGGTGACCGACGCGGAATGGACCCGGCTCATTCACGATCTCGTCGCGCGCCACTCCGGCGAGGACCAGTCGGTCTACCTGCAGGTGACGCGCGGCGTGGCGCGGCGCGACCACGCCTTCCCCAAGGAGGGAAAGCCGACGGTGTTCATGATGTCAAGCCCGCTGGTAACGCCGGCGCGGGAGCAGATCGAGAACGGCGTTGCCTGCATCACCGCGACCGACTACCGGTGGCTGCGGTGCGACGTGAAATCGGTGTCGCTGCTCGCCAATTGCCTGCTCCGGCAGCAGGCGGCCGAAGCCGGCGCGGTTGAGGTCGTCCTGTTCCGCGACGGCTGCCTGACCGAAGCGTCCGCGAGCAACGTGTTCGTCGTCAGGGGCGGCAAGCTCCTCGCGCCGCCGAAGGATCACCTGATCCTGCCCGGCATCACCTACGACGTCGTGCTCGAGCTGGCCGCGGCGAAGGGCATCGCGGTCGAGCTGCGCGCCATTCCCGAGCAGGAAGCGAGAGGCGCGGACGAGCTTTGGGTGACCTCTTCGAGCAAGGAGGTGCTAGCGGTCACGACGCTCGACGGCAAGCCGGTCGGCAACGGCAGGCCCGGCCCCATGTTCAGGACGGTCCATCAGGCCTTCCAGGAATTCAAGCGCAAGGTGATGAGGCACGCGGCATGAGCGGCGGAGCAGGGGCCCCGTTTACGGGGATGCGACCCGCGAAGGACGCAGGGCTGCCGACGCCTAAGTCCTGGCATCGCGATGAGCTGTCGGAGGCAGCGGCATGAGGGGCATGAGCGGCGAAACGCAGCTCGCCGAGTATCCCTGCGATTTCCCGATCAAGATCCTCGGGCACACGCGGGCGGGTTTCGCACAGGCGATTCTCGAGATCGTGCGGCGGCACGCGCCGGAATTCGACGGCGCGGCGATGGAAATGAAGTCGAGCAAGCGCGGCAAGTACTTGAGCCTCACCTGCGTGATCCGCGCCACTTCGCGCGAGCAGCTCGATGTCCTCTACCGCGAGCTGTGCGACCACCCGCTGGTGGTCATGGTGCTCTGAGCTACTGTTTCTTCGGGGCCTTCTTCTTCTTCAGTCGTCCCGGCCGCGTCTTTCCGTAACTGCCGCGGAAGAGCTTCCCGCGGCGCGTGCGATGATCTCCCTTTCCCATCCTGCCCCTCCGGTTCGTCGAAGTCCGGCGCGATTTTACCACCGCGCCACCGGGCTCAGCCGCGCAGCGCCCGGATCTGCCGGTCGTGCAGGCGCGAGAAGAGCCCTTGTGAAACAACCGCTCCTGCCAGTGCGAGAAACATGTCCCACTGCGTGTCCCATTCATCGCCCTGGGTGCCGAGGAAATGATCCGCGCCCTGGCCGAGCGCGAGCGCCGTCCACCATTCGATCATCTCGTAGCATGCGCTCAGCGCCAGGGCGATGCAGACAACGACGAAGAACAGAAACCCTCCGGGCACGAGCCGGAAGGTGCGGATCAGGATCTCCCGCGCGACGATGGCGGGGATGAATCCCTGCGCGAAGTGCCCGAAGCGGTCGTACGGATTGCGCTCGAGCCCGAGCCACTCCTGGACCCAATGGCCGGCCGGGACCATGGCGTAGGTGTACATAGCGCCGAGCAAGAGGATCAGCCCGTGGATGCAGATGAGGACGTAGGCCAGCGTCGTGAAGGGAAATCTCTCGCGTGTCGCCAGCAGCAGCGGCATGGCGATCAGCACCGGCGCAGCTTCGAGCAACCACGTGACGCGGTCGTGCGGCGCGATGCCGGTTGCGATCAGGGCAACGATCCAGACGGCCATCACCACGGCGAGGACGCGCCGCGCTTCGAATGGCATCGTTCGCTCGGCGTTCATTTGCGCTTGCGGATGGTCGCCAGCTCGGCCGCATACACCTGGGCGAGGTCCGCGGCCGGACCCTTCAGCACCTCGGGCACGCGCTGGCACTGGTCGCGCAGCTCTTCCGTCCCCAGCCCGAGCAGCGTGTCGCGGTATTCCTTCCGCTCGAGGAGTATCGCACCCTCGTATCTTCCGATGTTGCGCACGTAGTCGTCCTTGTCGGTGGACGCCGCGAGCACCATCGCTTTGACGCGGCGCTGCAAGTCCTGGATCAGCCGCCCGTGTTGCGCCTGCCAGGTCGCGAATGCCTTGTCGTTGGCGGCGCGCGCCGCCGGGACCGCCGTATCGCACGCCTCTTTCATCGCGAGCATCCGCTGGTAGCCGCCGTAGACGCGCCCGAGATCGGCCGCATAGGTATCCTGCGGCTCGCCTGCGGCCGCGACGGCGGTTGCCAGCGCCAGCGCGACGGCCGCCGGAAAGTGGGGATAACGGTTCATGGCTTTCGATTCATGCAACGCACCGCCCGGGGAGCGGCATTGTGCTACCGTTACGATCATCTTGCCAGAATCGCTATGACGGCCACCAGCATCGCAGCCGAAACCGCGACCGCCGCGCGCAGGCATGCCCCGCAGGCGCACCTGCGCAGCCTGGGCCGCGTCGACTACGAGCCGACGTGGCGCGCGATGCAGGCGTTCACCGCGGGGCGCACCGCCGGCGCTGCCGACGAGCTCTGGCTGCTCGAGCACCCGCCGGTCTACACGCTCGGTGTCGCGGGCCGGACCGAGCATTTGCCGCGCGTCGCGAACGGCATACCCGTCGTGAGAACGGACCGCGGCGGCCAGATCACCTACCACGGCCCCGGGCAGGTCGTGCTGTACACCCTGCTCGACCTGCGCCGCCGCGGGCTCGCGGTGCGGCCGTTGGTGAGATTGCTGGAACTCTCGGTAATCGACCTGCTCGCCGGTTACGGCATTGACGCCACGGCCCGCGTCGAAGCGCCGGGAGTGTACGTCGATGGCGCCAAGATCGCCGCGCTGGGGCTGCGCATCCGCAACGGCTGCTGCTACCATGGCCTGGCATTCAACGCGTACATGGATCTCGCCCCGTTCCGCGCAATCGACCCCTGCGGCTACTCCGGGCTGGCCGTGACGCAGGCGCGCAGCCTCGGCATCACCGAAGCGCCGGAATCCCTGGGCGAGAAGCTCGTCCGATCGGTGCTGAAGAGGCTCGCATGAGCGCGCTCGGGGAAAAGCAGAAAGGCCGCCTCAAGACGGCGCGCATCCCGATCAAGATCGTCCCCGCGGCGCCGCTCAAGAAGCCGGAGTGGATCCGCGTGCGCCTCGGCAATGGCGAGCGCTTCCACGAGATCAAGCGGATCCTGCGCGAGCACCGCCTCCATACGGTGTGCGAGGAAGCAACCTGTCCCAACATCGGGGAATGCTTCGGCAAGGGCACGGCGACCTTCATGATCCTCGGCGACCTCTGCACCCGCCGCTGCCCGTTCTGCGACGTGGCGCACGGCCGCCCGCTGCCGCCCGACGCGGAGGAGCCGGTCAATCTCGCGCGAACCATCGCCGCGCTGAATCTCCAGTACGTGGTCATCACCAGCGTGGATCGCGACGATCTCCGCGACGGGGGCGCGACGCACTTCGCCGAGTGCATCCGCGCGGTGCGCGAGCTCTCACCGCGCACCCGGATCGAGGTGCTGGTGCCCGATTTCCGCGGCCGGCTCGGAATCGCGCTCGACGTGTTGTCGAGTTCGCCCCCCGACGTCATGAACCACAACCTGGAAACAGTGCAGCGCCTGTACCGGCAGGCGCGCCCGGGAGCCGACTACGGGAACTCGCTGAAGTTGCTGAAGGATTTCAAGTCCCGGCATCCGCACATCCCGACGAAATCGGGATTGATGGTGGGACTGGGAGAAACCGATGATGAAATCCTTTCGGTGATGCACGACCTGCGCGCGCACGACGTGGACATGCTGACCGTCGGCCAGTACCTGCAGCCCTCCGCCCATCATCTTCCGGTCGCGCGCTACGTCGAGCCGGCCATGTTCGACGAATTCGCGCGCCAGGCGCGCGCGATGGGGTTCACGCACGCCGCGTGCGGACCGCTGGTGCGCTCCTCCTACCACGCCGACCGGCAAGCGCACGAGGCCGGGGTGGCTTAGCCGCCCGGCTTAGAATCTCGACGCAAAGGCGCAAAGCCGCAAAGAAGAAGAGAATGATGCGGCCGATTCTGAGCTGCCTCGCGTTCCTTGCCGTTACCGCGCCCGCGGCGGCGGGGCTCGACGACATCACGAACGCCGAAGCCGTACGGGGTTTGCGGCAGGCCCTCACCGACGGTTCCCTCGCCGCGGTCGCCAGGCTCGGCGTGGAGAACGGATACTTCGGAAATCCGAAGGTCAGGATACCATTGCCGCCTTCTCTCCAGAGGGTCGAGAGGGGACTGCGCGCGTTCGGCATGCGAAGGGAGGCCGATGAGCTGGTTCTGGCCATGAACCGCGCGGCCGAGGCCGCCGTCCCGGAAGCGAAGCAGCTGCTCACGGACGCCGTAAGGAAGATGTCGGTGCAGGATGCGAAAGGAATTCTCTCGGGAGGCGACACTGCCGCCACCGACTACTTCAAGCGTGCCACCCGGACACAGCTCACCCAGCGCTTTCTGCCGATCGTCAAGAACGCGACCGACCGCGTCGGCCTGGCGCAACAGTACAACTCGCTTGCCGAACAGGGCGCGGCGCTCGGCCTAGTGAAGGAAGACGAGGCGAGCATCGAGCGCTACGTCACCCAGAAGGCGCTCGATGGCCTCTACTTCATGATCGGCGAGCAGGAAAAGGCATTCCGGCGGGATCCGGTCGGCTCCACCAGCGCGATTGTGCGGAAGGTCTTCGGCGCGATCCGCTAAGGTCAGTGCGCCTTGTCCCAGTTTAGTCCGGCGCCGACGTCCACGGCGAGCGGCACCGATAGCTTCGCGACGCCGCTCATCAGCTTCGGCAGCTCGCGCTTGACGCGATCGAGCTCGGCGCCCGGCACTTCCAGCACCAGCTCGTCATGCACCTGCATGATGAGCCGCGACTTCAGATTCTTCTCCGCCAGCCAGCGGTCCACCGCGATCATCGCCATTTTGATGAGATCGGCCGCCGTGCCCTGCATCGGTGCGTTGATCGCGGCGCGCTCCGCGCCCTGGCGGCGCGCGGGGTTGCTGCTCGTGATCTCCGGCAGCCACAGCCGGCGGCCGAATACGGTCTCGACGTAACCGCGCTCACGCGCCTGCTCCCGCGTGCGCTTCATGTAGTCCGCCACGCCGGGGTAGCGCGCGAAATAGCGCTCCATGTACTGTTGCGCCGCCGCGCGCTCGAGCCCAAGCTGCCGTGCCAGCCCGAACGCCGACATGCCGTAGATCAATCCGAAGTTGATGACCTTGGCGTAGCGCCGCTGCTCCGCGCCCACCGCCTTGGGGCTCAAGCCGAAGATCTCCGCCGCCGTCGCCGTGTGGATGTCCTCGCCCGCGGCGAACGCCGCGAGCAGGCTCGCGTCCCGCGAGATGTGCGCCATGATCCGCAGCTCGATCTGGGAATAGTCGGCCGAGACGATGTGGGCTCCCGGCGGCGCGACGAACGCCTCCCGGATGCGGCGCCCCTCGGCGGTGCGGATCGGGATGTTCTGCAGGTTGGGGTCGTTGCTCGCGAGCCTGCCCGTCACCGCCACGGCCTGGCCGTAGTTGGTGTGCACTCGCCCGGTCCGCGGATTGATCGACTCCGGCAATTTGTCCGTGTATGTGGACTTGAGCTTGGCGAGCGTGCGGTAGTCGAGGATGAGCTTCGGCAGCGGGTGATCGAGCGCGAGCTCCTCGAGCGATTCCTCGTCGGTCGAGGGCTGGCCCGAGGGGGTCTTACGGACGGGCTTCAGCCCCTGCTTGTCGAAGAGAATTTCCTGGATCTGCCGCGGCGAGTTGATGTTGAACGGCTGGCCGGCCTGCGCGTGCGCCTGGGTCTCGATGTCCGCCATCTTCGCGCCGAATTCGCGCGAAAGATCATTGAGCAGGCCGGTGTCGAGCAGCACACCGTTGCGCTCCATGTTGAAGAGCACCCCGATCAGCGGCATTTCCAGCTCGCGGTAAATGCGCTCGAGCGTCTCCACCGCACGCACCTGCGGGAATAGCGCCTGATGGAGCCGCAGCGTCACGTCGGCGTCCTCGGCCGAGTACTCGGTGGCACGCTCCACGGCGACCTGCTCGAAGCCGATGCGTGCCGCCCCCTTGCCCGTGACTTCGTCGTAGGTGATGGTCTTCAGCCCGAGGTGGCGCTCGGCGAGGCTGTCCATGTCATGGGGGCGGTGGCTTTCCAGCACATAGGACTGGAGCAGCGTGTCGTGCGCAACGCCCGCGAGCCGGATGTCCTGGTTGGCGAGCACGTGCATGTCGTACTTGGCGTTCTGGCCGAGCTTCGCTTGCCGGGCATCCTCCAGCCACGGCTTCATCCGCGCGAGCACCGCAGCGCGCTCGAGCTGCTGCGGCGCGCCGGCGTAGCGGTGCCCGAGCGGGACATAGGCCGCGGTGCCCGCTTCGACCGCGAACGACAACCCGACCAGCTCCGCTTTCAGCGGATCGAGGCTCGTCGTCTCCGTGTCGAGCGCGACCAGGTCGGCCTTCCCCATCTTCTTCAGCCAGGCGTCGAGCTGCTCCTCGGTGAGGACCGTCTCGTAGTTGCGTGACGGCAGACGATTGTCGGATAACGGTTCGGCAGCGAGTTGAGGGGCGCGCTCACCCTCGGCAGCCACGCCTGCGTCACTATCCGATTGACGGGCCTGTCCGGCAGCACTCGGCGTGTCCCCCTCCAACTCGCGTTTCCAGGATTTGAAATCGAAGCGCTCGAACAGCTCCGCCAGCCTGGCGGTGTCGCGCGACCGCAGCGCGAGATCGCCCGGCTTGACCGGCAGTTCGACATCGCATTTGATGGTGAGGAGCGCGCGCGCCTTCGGCAGCCAGTCGAGGCTCTTGCGCAGATTTTCCCCCACCACGCCGGGGATCTCGGATGCGTGCTTCATCAGGTTGTCGAGCGTGCCGTACTGCGCGAGCCACTTGACCGCGGTCTTCGGCCCGACCTTGTCCACGCCCGGAACGTTGTCCACGCTGTCGCCGACGAGCGTCAGATAGTCGATCATGCGCTCGGGCTTGACGCCGAACTTGTTCTCGACGCCGGCCTCGTCGAGAATCTCGCGCTTGCCGGTCCCGGGATCGGCGTTCTCGATCGTGATGACGGGGTTGACGAGCTGGGCGAGGTCCTTGTCGCCACTCGCGATGATCACGCGCAGGCCTTCGCGCTCGGCGTGCCGGGCGAGCGTGCCGATCACGTCGTCCGCCTCCACCCCCTCGATCTCGAGCAGCGGCCAGCCCATGGTGGCGATCGCTTCCTTGAGCGGCGCGATCTGGGCGGCGAGATCTTCCGGCATCGGCGGACGGTTGGCCTTGTACCCGGAGTACAGGTCGTCGCGGAACGTCTTGCCCTTTGCATCGAAGACGCAGGCGGCGTAATCGGCCGGCGAGTCCTTGCGCAGCCGGCGCAGCATGTTGATGACGCCGTAGATCGCGCCGGTCGGCTCGCCCTTCTTGTTGCGCAGATCCGCGCGTTGCAGTGCGTGGAATGCGCGATAGAGGTACGACGAGCCATCGACCAGCAGCAACGTCTTCATGATCCCGGGCGGTGGGTGAGCGGTGCGCCGATTATGTCAGAATATGTCCATGCGCTCATTCATTGCCAGCTTGCTGCTCGCTGTAGCGCTGCCGGTCGCGGCGCAGCAGGCGAAGCCGCCGGAGCTGCAGCCGCTGCCGGAGCCTCCGCCACCGCCGCCGGGGTACGAGCTCGACCCGGCGCTCGAGCCGCAGGTGACCATCATCAAGCGCGGCACCGACACCGTCGAGGAGTACCGCATCAGCGGCAGGCTCTACATGATCAAGATCACGCCGGCCGGCGGCAGGCCGTTTTACCTGATTGACGAGGTGGGCGCCGGGAACTTTGTGCGCTACGACAACTTTGACACCGGCCTGCGACCCCCGATGTGGGTGATCTTCACGTTCTAGCCGTCAGCTATCAGCAAACAGCCTGTTTGTGGCGCATCCGTCATGGTTTAAGCTGACGGCTGACCGCTGATCGCTGACAGCCAAGAATGTCTGTATTCACCACCGTCACCCGCGAACAGCTCGGCGCCTGGCTCAAGCATTACTCCGTCGGCACCCTCACCGGCCTCGAGGGCATACCCGCCGGAATCGAGAACACCAACTATTTCGTCGCGACCACCCAGGGCCGCTTCCTCCTCACGCTCTTCGAGAAGCTCACGGCCCGGGAGCTGCCGTTCTACCTGCGGTTGATGGCCCACCTTTCTGGCCACGGCATCCCCTGTCCGCGCCCGATCGCCAGCCGGACGGGCCGGCTGCTTGGCCGCTTGAACGGCAAGCCAGCGGCACTGGTGAGTTTCCTCCCCGGGAAGGACGTCGAGGCCCCCGCCGCCGGACTGTGCGCCCAGGCCGGCGCGATGCTCGCGAACATCCACGCCGCCGGCGCCTCCTACGCCAGACGGATGGACAACCCGCGCGGTGCAAAGTGGTGGGCGTCGGTCGCGCCCCGTGTCGCGCGACTCCTCGGCGCGGAGGACGCGGCGCTGCTGCGCGAGGAGGTGCGGTACCAGTCGCGGCTGCGCCTGCGCGGACTTCCGCGCGGGGCGATCCACGCCGATCTCTTCCGCGACAACGTGCTGTTTGAGAACGGGCGCATTTCCGGGGTGATCGACTTTTATTTCGCCTGCACCGGGGCGCTGCTCTACGACGTCGCGGTCACCGTCAACGACTGGTGCGTGCTCGAGGACGGTGGACTCGACGACATCCGCGTCGCGGCGCTGCTGGAGGCCTACGGCAGGGTGCGGCGGTTCACCGCCGCGGAGCGTGCCGCATGGCCGGCGATGCTGCGCGCGGGAGCGCTGAGGTTCTGGGTATCGCGCCTGTACGACTTCTACCTGCCGCGTCCGGGCGTGCTGACCCACGCCAAGGATCCGGGGCATTTCCGCAGGATACTGGCCGGGCACATCGCGCGCGGCAAGCGGTCGCCGCCGCTCACCGGCTGACCCGGATGACGGAGGCACGCATGGAAGCGAGAGTCGTCGCGGCAGGCAGGGGCTGGCAGTGGCTCCTCGAGGGCTACGGCCTGTTCAGGCAAAGCCCCGCCATGTGGCTTGCGCTGACCATCGCGATCGCCATGATGTGGGCGGTGTCGTTCCTCGTCCCGGTGCTGGGTCCACTGCTGTTCAACCTGCTGTCGCCGGCGCTGTTCGCGGGACTGATGATCGGGTGCCGCGCGCTCGAGAGCGGCAAGCCGCTGGAAATCGCGCACCTCTTCGCCGGTTTCCGGCAGCATGCCGCGCCGCTGGTGACGGTCGGCGGCGTCTACCTCGTCGGCACCGTCGTCGTGATCGGCATCGTGCTCGTGATCTCCGGCGGCTCGATGCTGCCCGCGGTGCTGTCGAAACCGGGTGCCGACATCGAGTCGCTCAGGGCGGCGGCGCGCAGCATGATGGTCGCGTTTGCCGTCGGCGCGGCAGTCTACATGCCGCTCCTCATGCTCATCTGGTTCGCGCCGATGCTCGTCGTGTTCAACGGGGCGGCGCCGGTAGCGGCGATGAAGCTCTCGTTCACCGCCTGCGTCGGCAACACGGTGCCGTTCCTGGTGTACGGGGCGGCGTTACTGCTCGCGACGTTCGTTCTTTCCCTGCCGGCGGCGCTGGGTCCCGTCGGCGGCGTGCTGGTGATCGCGCTGTTCGTGGCCTCCATCCCGGTGCTGATCTGCTCGGTCTACACGAGCTACCAGGATATCTTCGCCGCCCGCCAATCGAGTCTCGGCTAAATGGCTGACAAGCCATTTGCCGCTGTCCATTTCCCCTCTCGATCCCTCATCCCATGCCCTTCTCCCGAGGGGAGAAGGGAATCTCGAGCCTCCCCTCTCCGCTCGGGAGAGGGGCGGGGGTGAGGGGCTGGAGGGGGAAGGGGTGAGGGGTCGAGCATTGCGATGCTCGCTAGGCCGGGGCGAGCTTCGCGTACTCCAACATCAGCCACTTCAGCCCGCCGTTCCTGAAATTGACCTGCACGCGGGCATCGGCGCCGCGCCCTTCCGTGTCGACGATGACCCCGGTGCCGAAACTGGGATGAATGACACTCTGTCCGACCCGCCACGGCATCGGGAGTTGCGAGTTGCGAGTTGCGAGTTTCAAGTTGTCTCGTGTTGACTCGAAACTGGAAACTCGAAACTGGAAACTAGCGCTGACGCGGCGCATCAATGGCTCCGGTATTTCCTGGAAGAAGCGTGACGCGATTCCATAGCGCGTCTGGCCGTGCAGCAGGCGGCTTTGCGCAAACGACAGGTAAAGCCTGCGGCGGGCGCGCGTCAACGCGACATACATCAGCCGCCGCTCTTCCTCGATGCCGTCGGCTTCCGTCAGGCTGTTCTCGTGCGGGAACAGCCCCTCCTCGAGGCCGCTCACGAATACGGCGTGGAACTCCAGCCCTTTCGCCGAGTGCACGGTCATGAGCTGCAGCGCGTCGGCGCCGGCCTCCGCCTGGTGCTCGCCCGCCTCCAGCGCGGCATGGGCGAGAAAAGCGGTCAGCTCGTCCGGCTCGTCCATGCCCGCTGCCTCGCCCGCCGGCTGCACGTTGCGCTCGGCGATGAAGGTCGCCGCGGCGTTGACGAGCTCCGCGAGGTTCTCCAGGCGGTCGGCGCCCTCCTTCTCTGCCCGGTAGTGCGCCTTGAGCCCGCTCGCCTCGACCACGTGCTCGATCGCCTCCGGCAGAGGCAGGTCCTTGGTGGCATCCCGCATTTGCTCTATCAGCGCGACGAACGCCGGGATTCCTTTGCCAAGTGATGAGCGATGAGTGATGAGTGATGGGTTGTCGGCTTCGCCTTTTTCCCCTTCCGCCTTCTGCCTTCTGCCTTCTGCCTTGGAGAGCGCGGCCTGCCATAGGCTCACGCCGCGCTCCTTCGCCGCGTCCCCCAGCTGCTCGAGGCTGCGGTTGCCGATGCCGCGCGCCGGGAAGTTGATCACGCGCGCAAGCGCCCCGTCGTCGTCGGGATTCGCCACCAGCCGCAGGTAGGCGAGCGCGTGCTTCACTTCCTGGCGCTCGAAGAATCGCAGGCCGCCGTAGACCCGGTACGGCATCGCCGCGGTGAATAGGGCGTGCTCGAGCACCCGCGACTGCGCGTTGGAGCGGTAGAGCACCGCAATGTCGGCGAGCGCGACGCCCTCGGCGCGCAGCGCCTGCGCTTCCTCCACGATGGAGGCCGCCTCCTCGATGTCGGTCAGCGCCGTGTACACCCGCAGCGGCTCGCCCTTCGCCTCGGCGGTCCAGAGATTCTTGCCGAGCCGGCGGCGGTTGTGGCCGATCAGCGCGTTGGCGGCGTCGAGTATGTGGCCGTGCGAGCGGTAGTTCTGCTCGAGCTTGATCACGCGCTCGATGGCGAAATCCTTCTGCAGGTCCTGCATGTTCGCCGCCGATGCGCCTCTGAACGCGTAGATGGATTGGTCGTCGTCACCCACGGCGAAAATCGCGTTGCCTGTTGCAGCCCCTCCTTTCGAAGGAGGGGTGGATGCGTCAGCAGACGGAGTGGTTTGGGCAAGCAACCTGAGCCAGTGGTACTGCAGCCGGTTGGTGTCCTGGAACTCGTCCACCAGGATGTGGCGGAAGCGCGCACGGTAATGGTCGCGCAAGGTCGCGTGGCCCGCCAGCAGCTCGTAGCAGCGCAGCAGCAGCTCCGCGAAGTCCACCACGCCCTCCCGGGCGCACTGCTCGTCGTAGGCGGCGTAGAGCTCCTTCATGCGCCGCGTGAACTCGTCGTGCGCCTCGACCTCGCGCGCGCGCAGGCCTTCCTCCTTGTTGGCCGCGATGAACCACTGGACCTGCCGCGGCGGGAAGCGCTCCTCGTCGACGTCGAGGCCCTTGAGCAGCCGCTTGATGAGCGAGAGCTGGTCCTGGGTGTCGAGGATCTGGAAGAGCTGCGGCAGCCCCGCCTCGCGGTGGTGCGCGCGCAGCAGCCGGTTGCACAGGCCGTGAAAGGTGCCGACCCACATGCCGCGGGTATTGATCGGCAGCATCGCCGAGATGCGCGTCAGCATCTCCTTCGCCGCCTTGTTGGTGAAGGTCACCGCAATCAGCCCGCTCGGGCTCACCTGCCCGGTCGAAATCAGCCACGCGACGCGCGTCGTGAGCACCCGCGTCTTCCCGCTGCCAGCGCCGGCGAGGATCAGCGCCGACTGGTGCGGCAGCGTCACCGCTTCGAGCTGCTGTTCATTGAGTCCGGAGAGAAATTCGGGAGACATGACAAATCGTGCCGATTATAGAGTACCGATAGCACCGGTACTGGATCCGGATGCAGCTATAATCACGCGATCAATCATGGCCATGCAGAAGAAATACGATCCGCACCCCATCGAGCACGCGGCCCAGCAGTACTGGGACGCGAGCGGCGCGTTCGGCGCGCGCGAAGCGCCCGGCAAACCCAAGTACTACTGCCTCTCGATGTTCCCCTATCCCTCCGGGAAGCTCCACATGGGGCACGTGCGCAACTACACCATCGGCGACGTCCTCTCCCGCTACCACCGGATGAAGGGCAGGAACGTCCTGCAGCCGATGGGCTGGGACGCGTTCGGCCTCCCCGCCGAGAACGCGGCGATGGCGAACGGCGTGCCGCCGGCGAGATGGACCTACGAGAACATCGCCACCATGAAGGGCCAGCTGAAATCGCTCGGCTTCGCCATCGACTGGTCACGCGAGCTTGCAACCTGCCAGCCCGCCTACTACCGCTGGAACCAGTGGCTGTTCCTGAAGATGCTCGAGAAAGGCCTCGTCTACAAGAAGACCGGTGTCGTGAACTGGGACCCGGTCGACCAAACCGTGCTCGCCAACGAGCAGGTAATAGACGGCCGCGGCTGGCGCACCGGCGCCCTGGTGGAGAAGCGCGAGATCCCGATGTACTACATGGCGATCACGCGCTACGCCGAGGAACTCCTCACCGCGCTCGACACGCTTCCCGGTTGGCCCGAGCGGGTCAAGACCATGCAGGCGAACTGGATCGGAAAAAGCTACGGCGTGCGCTTCGCGTTCCCATACGAGTTGTCCGCCCAAGGCGTCACGAATCTCCCCTCGCCCTCAGGGAGAGGGGCCGGGGGTGAGGGTGGGGCATCCGAAGCACAGGCGCTGGAAAAGGGCCTGCTGTGGGTGTTTACCACCCGCGCCGACACCATCATGGGCGTGACCTTCGCGGTGCTGGCGGCGGAGCACCCGCTCGCCGCGCGCGCCGCCCGCGGCAACCCCAGGCTCGCCGCCTTCATCGAGGAATGCAAGCGCGGCAGCGTGATGGAAGCCGACCTGGCGACGATCGAGAAAAAGGGCATGCCGACCGGGCTCTCCGTCACCCACCCGCTCACTGGGCAGCCGGTGCCGGTGTGGGTCGGCAATTACGTGCTGATGGGTTACGGCGAGGGCGCCGTCATGGGCGTGCCGGGTCACGATCAACGCGACTTCGAGTTCGCGACGCAGTATGGCCTGCCCATCCCGCCGGTCATAAGGCCGCGGGACGCCGAGCCCGAATTCCCGTTGAAGCAGGCGTACGTGGAATACGGCGTGTGCTTCAACTCGGGAAAGTACGACGGTCTCGACTACGGGCAGGCGGTGGACGCGATCGCAGCCGACCTGAAGGCGAAGGGCCTGGGCGACAAGCAGGTGCTGTGGCGGCTGCGCGACTGGGGCATCTCGCGCCAGCGCTACTGGGGATG
>JAHZNX010000315.1 GCA_020028375.1 Betaproteobacteria bacterium
GGCGAGCAGATCGACTGCAGCACGAAGACATCGCGCCCGCGCACGTTCTCCAGGATCTCGACCATCACCTCGCCGTCGCTGAAGCGCCCGACCTTGGCGCGGCCCAGCTGGACCCGCAGGTGCCCGGCGACATCCTCGGCAAGCCGCGGATTGGCATTGCCGGTGAACACCATCAGGCGGTCGAAACCCCTGCTCTCCGTTGCGCTTGCCTGCAGCATCAGGACCTCAATCGTTTAGCCTCGGCTAAATGGTTGACCAACCATTTGCCGCCGTCCATTTCCCCTCCGTCCCTCACCCCCGCCCCTCTCCCGAGTGGAGAGGGGAGGTTCGAGATTCCCTTCTCCCCTTGGGAGAAGGGCATGGGATGAGGGATTGGGCTGGGGAGGTAGGATTCGAACCCACGCATGCCGGAATCAAAATCCGGTGCCTTAACCAGCTTGGCGACTCCCCAATAACCTTGCTCAATCTGAGTCCGCCTCAGCGTGCCAGATCGCGCAGCGGATGCCGCGCGAGCCCCCGCGCGATGAATCCTCGCATGCCCGCGGGCGCCTGTTTCAGCACCCGGCGGGCCGCGCGCTCGGTCGGAAACGCCGCGAACACGCACGCCCCGGTGCCGGTCACCCATGCCGGCGCCGCCTGCCGCAGCCAGGCGAGGTGCCGCGCCACTTCAGGGTACTCGCCGCACACCACGGGCTCGAGATCGTTGCCCGCCAGCTCGACCGAAAAGGCCGTGATTTTAATAGGTTTTGAGTCGCGTTTCAATTGATTGTGCGTGAAAATCCGGGCCGTCGGCACCTGCACCGGCGGGGTGAGAACGAGATACCAGGCCGGGGGAAGGTCGAGCGGCGTCAGGCGCTCGCCTATGCCCTCCGCCACCGCGTTGTCACCGCCCACGAATACCGGCACGTCGGCCCCGAGCTCTAGGGCGAGGGCGAGCAACCGCTTCCGCGACAGCCCGGCACGCCACAGGCGGTTCAGCGCAAGCAGCGTGGTAGCAGCGTCCGAGCTGCCGCCGCCGAGTCCGCCCCCGAGCGGCAAGCGCTTCCGCAGCGTGATATCCGCGCCGAACCGCGTGCCGCAGGCCTGCTGCAGCCGCCGCGCCGCGCGCACCGCGATGTCGTCGGCGGCCGGCACGCCCGCGACTTCGTTCACCCGGGTGACCGCCCCGTCCTCGCGTACGCGGAAGGTCAGCATGTCGCCGTAATCGATGAAGCGGATCACGGTCTGCAGGAGGTGATAGCCGTCGGCGCGGCGCCCCGTAACGCGCAGCATCAGGTTCAGCTTGGCCGGCGCCGGATAACGTCGCAGACGGCTCATCGTGTATCGCCGCCGCGCTGCCAGCCGTCGATCACGAGCCTGATCACCTGCGACCCGCCCGCCAGCTCGAGTCGCCGCAACCGGCCATCGCGCGCGCCTTCCGAATCGTAAGCGTAGGCGATGCGCCAGCCCTCCTGCTCGAGCGCGGCGAGCCGGCCCTGCGCGTCGCGCTCGACGGCTTGCACCACGGCCCCGGGCGCAGCTTCGCCCTGCACCCACCAGGCGAGTTGCGCGACCGGCATCTCCCAGCCCAGCGCGCGCCGGGTCAGGCTGCCAATGTCGGCGGCCTTGTGCTGGCTGCGGTCGGAGCCGGTGATGGTGGCGCCCCCGGCGTCGCCGATGATGTGCGCGAGCGCCTGCCCCGTCGGGGTCAGGAGCCAGAGCTCGTCGCCTTTCGCGGTGTGCTGCCAGCGCACCCCGGAGGTGAAGGCGCGCCCGTCGTGGCTGACCGCCACGCGTCCGATGAGCTCGAACGCCGGCGCCGGCGGAGGCGGAGGCGATGGCGCCAGCAGGGCGCAGCCGGCGAGCGCGCTGGCGGTCAGTGCGACGCACGACCTGAAACAGCTCATTGCGGCAATGGGAAGGCCGGGCTAGGGCTGAAAGCGCTTGATGGTGCCCTGCAGCACCTCGTTTTCCGGAAAGGCCTTCAGCGACTCGGCCCAGATCTTTCTCGCCGCATCGCGCTGATCGAGCGCCCACAGCACTTCCCCGAGGTGAGCGGCGATCTCCGCGTCGGGACGCTGCTTGAACGCGCGCTGCAGGTAGTCGAGCCCTTCCTGGTTGCGCCCCATGCGGTAGAGCACCCAACCCATGCTGTCCTGGATGAAGGGATCGTCGGGCGCGAGCTTCAGCGCGGTCTCGATCAGGCGGTAGGCTTCCTCGATGCGCTGGTTGCGGTCGGCGAAAGTGTAGCCGAGCGCGTTGTAGGCGTGCGCGTGATCGGGGCGGAGCTTGATCAGCTGCTTCAGGTTGGCTTCGAGAATGTCCAGGCGGTTCACCTTCTCCGCCGCCATCGCGTAGTCGTAGAGGAGGTCGGGGGTATCGGGCATCTTTGCGAGCGCCTGGCCGAGCACGTCGAACGCCTCCTGGTAGGCGTTCGCGTCGCGCAGCAGCTGCGCTTCGGCCTGCGTCAATTGCACGCGCTGCTGGGGATCGCGCGCGGTCGCTTCCTGCAAATGCTTGCGCGCCTCGGGCAGCTTGCCCTGCTTGGCGAGGATGGCGGCATAGCGCGACTGGGCGGGGATGAACTGCTCGCCCTGGGCGACGGTGGAGTACCATTTGAGCGCCTCGTCGGGGCGCTTGCGATCCTCGTTCAGCTGCCCGAGGTAGAAGCGCACGATGTCCGGATCCTTGTAGTTCAACTCCAGCAAGCGCTTCAGCTGGGTCTCCGCTGCGTCGTGGTCGTTCGCCTGCATCGCGAGCAGCGCCACCGCCATGCCGACGTCGGCGTTCTCCGGATGCTCTGCCACCAGCACCTCGAACTGCCGCCGCGCCTCGGGATATTGTTTGGCGGCGACCAGCAGCCGCGCGTAGTTGAGCCGGGCGTCGCGCGCCTTGGGATAGTCCTGAAGGTAGCCCTCCAGATAGCGCAGCGCCTCCTCGTTGGAGCGGCGCTGCAATACCTGCGCGGTGAAGAGCGCGGCGAGCTCCCAATCCGGCCTCAACTTCAGCGCCGCGCGCGTCTCCTCGAGAGAC
>JAHZNX010000076.1 GCA_020028375.1 Betaproteobacteria bacterium
ATCCGTGACGCGCAGTCCCGCGAGCGGCTGCAGGATGTCGCGCCCGCCCGAGAGCGCGCCGACGAGGTAGGCGAGCCCCGCGATCAGTGCGATGATGCCGATGCCCTTGCTGAAGCGCTGGAAGCCGTGCGCGGAGGCGGGCAGGGGATCGATGGCGCGCAACTGGATCGCGGTCACGATTAGCAGCGCCGCCCACAGGAACATCTGCACCGGCACGGACAGGAACGGCGAGACGAGATAGATCGCCATCCCGAGCAGCACCGTGCCGAAGCCGCGCTTCACCGTCTCCATCCACGGCCCCGCCTTCGGCATCAGCGCCCCGGCCGAGGCGCCCACGGCGAGCAGCGGCACGCCCATGCCGAGCGCCATCGCGAACAGCGCCGATCCGCCCAGCACGACGTCCCGGCTCTGGCCGATGTAGAGCAGCGCCCCCGCCAGAGGCGCGGCCACGCACGGCCCGAGGATCAAGGCCGAAAGCACGCCCATCACGAATACGCCCACCGCGTGCCCGCCGTGGAACCGGTTGCTCGCGTCGGCGAGCCGGTGTTGCAGCGCCACCGGTATCTGCAGCTCGTAGAAGCCAAACATGGAGAAGGCGAGGGCGACGAATACCAGCGCGAACGCGCCCAGAACCCACGGGCTCTGCAGCGCCACCGAGAGCATCGACCCGGAGAGCCCCGCCGCGACGCCCGCCCCCGCGTAGGTCAGCGCCATGCCGAGCACATAGACGGCCGCGAGCAGAAAGCCTCTCATTTTGGTGACAGCCCGCCCGGTCCCGACGATGACACCGGAGAGGATCGGCACCATCGGCAGCACGCAGGGCGTGAACGAGAGCAGCAGCCCGAATCCGAAGAAGCTCGCGATCACCAGCCAGAACCCGCCTTCGAACACGCGCGCGAAGCTCGTGTCATCCGCCGCCGGGCCGCCCCCGAAGAACCACGCGGACGCGGCATCGCTGCGCGCCGCGCCCGCGGCGAGCGATGCGAGCCGCAGCTCCGCCTTCTGCTCATGGGGCACGTAGCACACCCCGATGTCCGCGCAGCCCTGCGAGACCACCGTGAGCTGCAGCGCCGGCAGCCCCGCATCGGCGAGCTCGAACGGCAGCGTGATGCTGAGATTGCCTCGATAGGTCTCCACTTCGCCAAAAAACTCGTCGCGGTGCTTCCTGCCCGGGGGCAATTGCGGCGCGCCGGATTTCGCGCCGGCCGGGGCGAGCGTGAACTGGAACTTGTCCCGGTACATGTAATAGCCGGGCGCGATCTGGTAGCTCACCTCGATCGAGCGCGCGTCCTTCAGGCGCGCGGCGAACCGGAACGCCTTGTCCGGGTCGAGCAATTCCGGCTCGGCTGCGCGCGCGAGGCTCGAAAACGCCAGCAGCAGAATCAGGACGAAGCGCATTGCAGGCCGGTGACGCGTGGTGCGCGAGGCGCGACGACGGACAGTCGAAACTCAGATGTCACGGATTTCCCGCCCTTTGAGCGACGAGTGACGAGAGACGAGTCACGGTGCTCGATCAGCCGATGGAGATGCTGGTCTCGTCCGCCACCCAGCGGAGGTAGTCGTCGCAGCCGCGAACCACTGGGACCGCAATGATTTCCGGAAGTTCATAGGGATGGAGCCCGCGGATGGCGGCCTCCACCTCGGCGTAGCGGACGGAGCGAGTCTTGATCAGGACCGGCACCTCGCGCGCGTTCTCGACGGCGCCGCGCCAGCGATAGACCGACGCACATTCGGCAAGCACGTTGACGCAAGCCGCGAGCCGTTTCGCGACGAGCTCGTGGGCGAGCCGGAGCGCGGCCTCGCGGTCCGGAAGGTTGGTGAGGACGATGACGAAGTCATCCATGTTTTTGCGCGGCCGCACTGATGCCGTGGAGCGCGGCGGGATCATCGAGCTTCGGCCGCAGCGCCTGTTTCAAGCGGTGGTTGACGAAGCGCTGTGGTAGACTGCCGCCCTTCGCCAGCGCGGCGACCCGGTGACCGGTGCGAGTGTCGCCGAAGCCGATGATGAGCAGGCGCCGCATGCCGCGATTTTAGCTCGAAGCGGGCCGCACGAGTCACGAGCAACGAGTCACGAGTCACGCTGTAGCACTCGAGCATGTCCCACACCGTCACGATCCAGCCGAGCGGGCACCAATTCACCGTCAACGAGGGGGAGACCGTGCTCGCCGCCGCGTTGCGCGAGGGCATCGTCATCGCCTACGGCTGCCGCCACGGCGTATGCGGCACCTGCAAGGGGCGCTTGCTGGAGGGGGACGTGGACTACGGCGTCTACCAGGAGCAGGCCATGAGCGAGGCGGAGAAGCGCGCCGGAATGGCGCTGTTCTGCCAGGCGAAGCCGCTCGCCGACCTCGAGATCCAGTGCCGCGAGATCGGCGCTGCAGTGAAGGGCATCCAGATCAAGATACTGCCGGTGCGCGTGGTGAAGATGCAGCGCGCCGCGCCCGACGTGATGCTGCTCGACTTGAAACTCCCGGCCAACGAGCGTCTGCACTATCTCGCCGGCCAGTACCTCGATCTCCTGCTCAAGGGCGGCACGCGCCGCAGTTTCTCGATGGCGAACGCACCGCACGACGACGGCGTCCTCCAGCTGCACCTCCGGGATTACGGCGGGCCGTTCAGCCAGCACGTCTTCGGCGTCATGAAGGAGAAGGACATCATCCGCTTCGAAGGGCCGTTCGGGACGTTCTTCCTGCGCGAGGACAGCGCGAAGCCCATCGTCCTCGTCGCGAGCGGTACCGGCTTCGCGCCGATCAAGGCGATGGTCGAGCACGCGCAGAATGCGGGCATCGCCCGGCCCGTGACGCTCTACTGGGGTTGCCGCGTGCGCTCCGATCTGTACATGAACGAGCTCGCCGAGAGCTGGCACCGCGCCGGCAGGCTCCGTTACGTGCCGGTGCTTTCGGATGCGCCTGAGTCGAACCACTGGACCGGGCGCACCGGGTTCGTGCATCGCGCCGTGATGGAGGATTTCCCCGATCTCTCCGGTCACCAGGTGTATGCTTGCGGCGCCCCGGTGATGGTGGACGCGGCACATCGCGACTTCACCTCGAAGTGCGGTCTTCCCGACGAGGAATTCTTCTCCGACTCCTTTACCCCCGCGGCAACGGCTTCAGGCTGACTGCGGAAACGTTTCCATGCCGCGCTCCGGCGCCAGCAAGTTTGCAGCACTGTCGATTGCCGCGGCGCTGGCGACCATCTCGCTCAAGACGCTGGCGTGGTGGCTCACCGACTCGGTCGGCCTGCTCTCCGACGCCATCGAGGGGACCATCAACCTCGCCGGCGCCACCGTCGCGCTGGCGATGATCAGCGTGGCCGCGCGACCCCCCGACGAGGAGCACGCTTTTGGTTACAGCAAGGCCGAGTACTTCTCTAGCGGCCTCGAGGGCACGCTGATCCTGATCGCGGCCATCGTCATCGGCTTCGTCGCGGTTGAGCGCCTCATCACCCCGCGCCCGCTCGAGCAGGTTGGCGCCGGGCTGGCCGTTTCGGCGGCCGCCTCGCTCATCAACTACATGGTTGCGCGCCGGCTCTATGAGGCCAGCCACCATTACCGGTCCATCGCGCTGGAGGCGGACGCCCGCCACCTCATGACAGACGTCTGGACTTCCGCAGGCGTCATCGCCGGGGTGGCCGCGGTATGGCTGACCGGCTGGGAGCGGCTCGATCCCCTGATCGCCCTTGCGGTGGCCGCCAACATCGTGTGGTCGGGCTACAAGCTCATGCAACGCTCGATCGACGGCCTGCTCGACCGCGCGTTGCCGGCAGAGCAGATGCGGGCGCTTGACGGCACGCTCGAGCGCTACCGCGCCCGGGGCATTGACTTCCACGCCCTGCGCACGCGCCAGGCCGGCGCCCGCTCGTTCGTGACGCTGCACGTGCTGGTTCCGGCCGATTGGACGGTTGCGCAGGGCCACAGCCTGGCGCATGAGGTCGAACGGGACATTCGCGAGGCGCTCCCCGACGCGGCGGTGCTGACGCACGTGGAGCCGCTCGGCTACCCGGAGTCCTACCAGGACGCGGATCTCGACCGTTAGAGCGGCGCGCGGCGGCGGCCCCCGGTCACGGCGCTCAACTGCGCCAGCGCCAGCCTGAGACCTTCGCGCTCGTGCCGCCGCGCCGCTTCGGCATTGCCGAGCCGCTCCTGCAGCCGGGCGAGCGCAAGCTGGGCACTGTGGGTCGGCTCGACCGCGACGCTCGCCTCGAGGTAGCTCTGCGCCTTGCCCCACAGACCCCGCTCGCCGCACAGCCGGCCCAGCGTAAGCAGCAGCACGGCGTCCCGCGGATGGGACGTGAGCCATTCCTCGGCGCGCTCGATGCGCCGGAGGGCATCGCCGCTCTCGCACTCGGCGTAGAGACCTACCAGCTCGCTGTCCCAGTTCGCGGACACCGCCTGCTCGATGATCCGGTGCGCGCGCTCGCAGCCTCCCAGCGCGATGAAGCCGCGGGCCGCGGCGAGCGCGACCCGCCGCTCGGCGCGGTCGGATGCCGGGACCCGGTCCCAGGCCTCCTCCAGCGCGCGCGCGTCGAGGGCCTGGCGCTTGAGGTTTTCCGCGAGCGCGTAGCGGCGCAGCTGCTCCGCCTGCGCCGGGTCGAACACGTTGCGCTTGCGGAGTTCCTCCGTCAGCGCCAGCACCTGCTCCCAGTTGCGCGCCTGCTGCTGGGCTTTCAGCTCGAGCCGCAGCGCCGCGGTATGGCGGCGCGGCAGGCGCCGGAGGAGATCGAGCGCTTCCTGGTGGCGCCGCTCCTCGAGCATCAGTTCGGCCTCCGTCACGATGCGCGCCGGCGCATCGTGAGCGATGGCAGCCGCTTGCGCGAGATAGGCGTCGCGCCGCTCGTAGTCCCGCAGCTCGTGCGCCGCGCGCGCCGCCAGCACCGCGGCGAGGCCGGGCGATTCGCCCAATTCCATGGTCGCGGCCGCCGCCTGCTCGGCGCGGCGAAAGCGCCCCGCAAGATACTCCTGCAGCGCCTCGAGCAGCGACGCCCACGCCTTTTCCCGGCGCCGCGCAAGGCGGTGCTCTCGCACCTGCCGCGGCAGGCGCAGCGCGGCGGCGACGGCGCGCGCCAGCGCGTAGGCGGCGGCGAAACCAATGACCAGAAGGATGACCAGCAGGTTGAGCGAGATCTCGATGCGGTAGGGCGGGAGCGTCAGCAGCACGTAGCCGGAGTTGCGGGCGGCGGCAAGCGTCAGCCCCACGGCGAGCCCCGCAATCGCGACCACCCAGAGCAGCGTCCTCAAGTTACCGCCCGCTCACCGCTGGCCGCGCGCGCGGGCCGCCCGCAAGTTGCGCATCGCTTCCAGCGAGGCGCTGATCTCCGGCGCTTCGATCCCGACTTCGGCGTCATGCAGGTTGCGCAGGGTCGCCAGCGCGCGCGCCACGTTGTTGTTGCGCGTGGCGTAATAGCGGCCGAGCCAGTCGCGAGCGGCATTCAGATCGGCCTTGTAGCTCGTCGCGTCGCGGGCGAGCAGCGCCAGGCGCGCGCCGATGAGGCGCAGCCGCAGGTTCTCGCGCAGGAAGAACGCCTGTGAGGGCGCGAGCAGGGCGGCGTCAGCCTTGTCCACCCGCTCGACGCGTACCAGCTGGCTGAGATCCCCCCAGAGCTCGGTCCAGAAGCGCGTCCACGGGGTCGATTCGGCCGCTCCGGGCGCGTCGGGGCGCGGCGCCGCCGGCTGCGGCCGCGCCTCCATCGCCAGCGGCAGCCGGTCCACCTGCGCGATCAGCGCATCGAGCCGCGCGCTGATGGCGAGCGCATCCACGTGCGGCGCCGCTTTCAGCCGCTCGATGTCACTGTTGATGGCCTTTCGCAACGCCGCGAGCTGCGGCCGGTCCATGCGCCGCAGTCGGTTGTCCGCCGCCTGCAGCGCGGCGAGCGCAGCCTTCACGTTGCCGGCGAGCGCGAGCTGCTGGCCGGCGATGAACAGCGACTGCTCGATCTCGGCGTAGGCCCAGTCGTCGCGATTGCGCGCGAGCTCCTGGTAGAGCGCGTCCAGCGCGATTCTCTGATCCTGCGTATCGGCGAGCCGGCTCTCGAGCACGCCGAGCTTCGCCTGCGCCGCGGCGATTGCCTCGCGCGCCTCCGCCGCCGCGAGCCGGCTGTCCCGGAGCTCCGCGGCGCCTGCGGCGAGCTTCGCCGCGGTTTCCTCGCGGAGCGCGGCGGTCTCACCGCGGCCGTCATACCACTGCCATGCCGCGATGCCGAACGCGAGCGCCGCGATCCACAGCGCCGGATCGACATTGCGCAACAGCCGGCTGCGCGTGGGTGCGGCGGGCGGCGGGCGGGTTTCGGGAGGGGAATCGCTCATAAAAACTCGAGCCGGGGTGCAGCCGATAGTATGCGGGCGGGCGCCGCCGCGCCGCAATCGGCCGGAGGGTCAGCGTTGCGCGCCGAAATAGGCGGAGAGCCCGGTCACCATCCCCTCGTCGCCAGGTCCGGTCACGATCACTTTCCGCACGCCAAGCCCCTGCGCGGCCTCGGCGATTCGCGGGTGCGGTACGAAGACCGGCGTATCGGGCAGCCGCTCGCGCCCCGACGGCCCGATCATCTCGGCGAAATTGCGCAGGCCCTCGCTGCTGGTAGCCGTGACCGCGTCGACCCCTTCGCGCGACCAGGCCTCCAGCAGCGGCGCCGCGTCGAGCTCGGGCTTGACGCGGCGGTAGCACTCCGCGTACTCGACCACTGCGCCGCGCTCGCGCAGCGTCTCGCCCAGCAGCTCGCGTCCGCCTTCGCCGCGGAAGATCACCACCCGCCGGCCGTACACGGCCGCGAGCGCCGGCAACTCGAGAAGGCTCTCGCTATCGTAGCGGCGCTGCGGGGAAAGGACGCCCGTTATTCCGAGGCGCTCAAGCGCACGCACGCTGGCGCCGCCCACGGTGGCAACCTGGAGCCGGCGCGGAAACTTGCGGCGGCCGCTGATCAACTTCATCGCGCGCTCGACCGCGTTGGGACTGACGAAGATGGCGAGGTCGTACTGGTCGAGGCGATCCACCAGCCGCGTGACCGACCATGGGTCCTTGACGTCGCGGATCTCGATCGCGGGAAACAGGATCGCGCGGCCGCCGGCATCCTTGATCAGGCGTGTGAACGCCTGTGCCTGGTGCGCCGGCCGCGTCACCACGACGTTCTTGCCCGCAAGCGGCTTGCCCCTCATCGCTGCGTTCTCGAGAAATTTTCTCTACGTGCGGGCATGCGCCTTTCCCTGGCGCCCTGGCGGTTCAGGTTTGCAGAGCGGCCAGGATTTCCCCGGCGCCCTGCGCCTTGAGTCCCTTCGCCAGCGTGACGCCGAGCGCCTCCGGATCGCGCGCCGGCCCTTTGAGCTCCCCGCTCACCACGCGCGAGCCGTCGGGCGCGCCGACGAATCCGCGCAGCCGCAGATCTTTGCCTTCCGCCTCCGCGTAGGCCCCGAGCGGAACGTTGCAGCTGCCCGAAAGCGCGCGCGAAAATGCGCGTTCCGCCGCGACGCAGCGCGCCGTGGCCGCGTGGTTGAGCGCGGCGAGCACCTCGATGAGGTCGGTGCGGCGGGCGAGGCATTCCACCCCGAGCGCGCCCTGCCCGGGCGCCGGCAGGCATTCCGCCGGCGGGAGCAGGCGCGTGATGCGGTCTTCCAGCCCCAGCCGCTTCAGTCCCGCGGCGGCGAGAATCACGGCATCGTAGTCGCCCGCGTCGAGCTTCCGCAGCCGGGTGGTGACGTTGCCGCGCAAGGGCTCGATCCGCAGGCCGGGGTGGCGCGCCCGCAGCTGGCATTCGCGGCGCAGGCTGGAGGTGCCGACGCGGCTGCCCGCCGGCAGCGCGGAGAGATCGGCGTGGCGGCTCGAGACGAATGCGTCGCGCGGGTCCTCGCGCTCGCTTACCGCCGCCAGCGCGAATTCCCGCGCGAGGGTCATCGGCAGGTCCTTCACCGAGTGCACGGCGATATCGGCGCGCCCGCTCAGCAGCGCTTCCTCAAGCTCCTTGATGAACAGCCCCTTGCCGCCGATCGTCGCAAGCGAGGCGTCGAGACGGCGGTCACCCTCCGTGGTAAGGCCGAGAATGCCGATTTCCGTGCGCGGGCACCACGTGGCGAGCCGCGACGCAATGTGGCGCGCCTGCCACAGCGCCAGCGCCGATTCGCGCGAAGCGATCACGATGCGCCGCGGCGCTTCTGCTCCGATGTTGGTCTCCACCATCCTGCCGGAGAACTCGCCGGGCGTGGGCCGATTGCGGCTATGACCGGCCGGAACCGCGGGTCGCGCTCATTCGGATGAGCGCCCGGATTTCCCGAACTCGCGCACGATGTGCTGCTGGCGGCGGCTCACCGCGATGCGCTCCTCCACCCCGTCCAGCAGCACTTCCCATTGCGCCTCGCCGTCCTTCATCGTGCGCTCGAAGCCGCGCACGGCCGCGCGCGCCACCAGGCAATTGCGGTGCGCGCGCACGAAACGCTCCCCAAATTCCTCCTCGAGCTTGGTCAGCGCCTCCTCGATCAGGTACTCGCGCGCCGCGGTCCGCACCGTCACGTACTTGAGCTCGGCCTTGAGGTAGAGCACGTCCTTAACCGGTATGAGGTGGACACGCCCGCGCTCCTGCGCCGAGAGGTGCGTGCGCGCCGCGCGCGCGATCGCGTCCAGCACCTCGCCCCGCGGCGCCGCCACCGCGCGGGAGAGCGCCTCCTTCAGGCGCGCGAGGCGGATGGGCTTCAACAGGTAGTCGACCGCATGCACCTCGAAGGCGCGGATGGCGTAGGCATCGTAGGCGGTCGCAAACACCACCGCTGGCGGCCGGTCGAGCTTCTGCAGGTGCTGCGCGACCTCGATCTCCTTCAGACGGGAGCGCGCCGGCGTCTCGTCGTCCACGATCACCACCCGCAGCGGCCCCTTCGCTTCACTCATGAGCCGGCTCCCGCACGGCGCCGCGGGCGTCGCCGCCCTTCACGTACGGCATGACGATTCGAACCTCAAAGGTGTCCGCGCCCTCCCGCGTGGCGAGGCTCGCCTCGGCGTCGAAGTGGAGGGCGAGCCGCTCGCGGATGTTCGCCAGCGCCATGCGGTTGCCTCCATGGCGGTCGCCGTCGGGGCGAAAGGGATTGCGCAGCACCGCGTGCAGCTCGTCGCGCACGGCGGCGATGTTGATGACGATGGTGCCGGGCTCGAGGCGCGGCTCGATTCCGTGGTAGACCGCGTTCTCCAGCAGCGGCTGCAGCACCAGCGGCGGCACCAGCGCATCGTGCGGCATGGCGTCGAGCTGCCACTCGATCCGGAGCCGCCCGCCCAGCCGCAGCTGCTCGATCCCAAGGTACTGGCGGCACAGCTCGACCTCGCGCGCGAGCGGGCTCAGCTCCCGGTTGTCGGCCATCAGCACGCGGAACAGCTCCGCCATGTCCTCCAGCGCGAGCTCCGCCCGCCGCGGGTCCTGGCGGATGAGCGACAGCACCGCGTTGATGCTGTTGAACAGGAAATGGGGACGGATGCGCGCCTGCAGCGCCTGCAGCCGCGCCTCGGCTAGCGCCGGCGACAACGCGCGCCCGCGCAGGTGGAAGTAGGCAAGCATCGCCAGGGTGGTGAGCGCGACGAGCAGAAGATAGCGCTCGAGCGCCGGCGCGTACCCGAGCAGGGATTGCCCCCCGAAATACAGCGCGATCGTGAGCGTGAGCTCCAGCGCGAGCACCGCGGTCGCGCCGAGCCAGTAGGGAAGGAGGCGCAGGACGCCGGAGAGCGCCGCGAGCGCCAACACGCTGAGCACCAGCAGGGGCTCGACCAGCGCGGCGGTCTCGACGAACTCGCGCCAGATTCCGAGCGGGTCGGGACCTTTCACGATCGCCGCCGCCACGGCCGCCGCGTTGCCGATCAGCAGGATGCGCAGCATGATGCCGAGGTTGCGGAAGTTCGGCAGGGCGCCCGAGTAGGCGTTTTGATTTATACTTCGCGCCATTCTTAATTCTAGCAGCCTGCATGTCCGCCAACGACAAGACCGGGAAGAAGCCGTGGTCGGGACGGTTCGCCGAGCCCGCGACCGGGCTCGTGCAGCGCTTCACCGCCTCGGTCGCCTTCGACCGCAGGCTCGCCGTCTTCGACATCGAAGCCTCCCTCGCGCACGCCCGCATGCTGCAGGCGGCCGGAATCATCGGCCAGGCCGACCTCGCGGCGATCGAGAAGGGGCTCGCGCAGATCCGCTCCGAGATCGACGCCGGCGCGTTCGCGTGGTCGGACGCGTATGAGGACGTCCATTTCAACATCGAGCGGCGGCTGATCGAGCTCGCCGGCGAGCCCGGCAAGCGGCTGCACACCGCCCGCTCGCGCAACGACCAGGTCGCGACCGACCTGCGGCTCTTCCTGCGCGCGGCGATCGACCAGGTGGCTGCGCTCATCAGGTCCGTGCAGCGCGCCCTGCTCGATCTCGCCGACGAGCACGCCGAAACGGTGATGCCGGGATACACGCATCTGCAGGTGGCGCAGCCGGTCACCTTCGGCCATCACCTGCTGGCGTACTTCGAGATGTTTGCGCGCGACGCGCAGCGCCTCGCCGACTGCCGCCGGCGCGTGAACCGCCTGCCGCTCGGGGCGGCCGCGCTCGCCGGCACCTCGTTCCCGATCGACCGCCAGCGGGTGGCCAAGGAGCTCGGCTTCGACGGGGTGTGCGAGAACTCGATCGACGCCGTGTCCGACCGCGACTTCGCGATCGAATTCGCGGCCTGCGCCGCGCTCGTCATGACGCATCTCTCGCGCTTCTGCGAGGAGATCATCATCTGGGCCAACCCGCGCTTCGGCTTCGTCGAGATCGCCGATGGATTCTCCACCGGCTCCTCGATCATGCCGCAGAAGCGCAATCCGGACGTGGCGGAACTGATCCGCGGCAAGACCGGGCGCGTCAACGGCCACCTGGTTGCGCTGTTGACGCTGATGAAGGGGCAGCCGCTCGCCTACAACCGCGACAACCAGGAGGACAAGGAGCCGCTGTTCGACGTGGTGGACACGCTGACGGCGTGCCTTGCCGTGTTCGCGGAAATGCTCGGCGGCATCAAGGTCCAGCGCGAGGCGATGGCGGCGGCCGCGCGGCAGGGGCACGCCACCGCCACCGATCTCGCCGAGTACCTGGTGCGCAAGGGCGTGGCCTTCCGCGAGGCGCACGAGGCGGTCGCGCAGGCGGTGCGCTTCGCCGAGTCGCGCAACTGCGAACTGGCCGAGCTGAAGCTCGCCGAGCTGCAGCGCTTTTCCTCGAGGATCGCCCAGGATGTCTACGATGCGCTCACGCTGGAGGGGTCGCTGAAGAGCCGCAGCCACATCGGCGGCACCGCGCCGGTCCGCGTGAAGGCGGCGATCGCGAAGGCGCGCAAATCGCTCGGCTGAACGTGCCCTGGGCGGATATCGAGCGCTCGATTCGGGCAGCAACAGGGACTCCCTTTGCGATCGAGTCCCGCAGCGATATCGGTGGCGGCTGCATCAACGAGTGTTACGCCGTCCGCGGCGCGGGCCGCGCCTACTTCGTCAAGCTCAATGCGTCTTCCCGTGCGGACATGTTCGGCGCCGAGGCGGAGGGCCTGGCCGAAATCGCGCGCTCCAATACCGTACGCGTGCCGCAGCCGGTCAGTCACGGCGCCGACGCCAACGCCAGCTGGCTCGTGCTCGAGCATCTCGAGCTGCAGCCCGGGGATGACCGGAGCCTGAGCGTGCTGGGGCGCAACCTCGCGCGCATGCATCGCGTGAGGGGACGCCGCCACGGCTGGCACCGCGACAACACGATCGGCGCGACGCCTCAGGTCAATACCGAGTCGGACGACTGGGTCGCCTTCTGGCGCGGGCGGAGGCTCGGATTTCAACTGAAGCTCGCAGAATCCCGGGGCCATGTCGGCCGCCTGATCGCGGCCGGCGAGCGGCTGCTGGAGGCGCTGCCGTCCTTTTTTCGCGGCTACACTCCGCCGCCCTCCCTGCTGCATGGAGACCTGTGGTCTGGCAACGCCGGCCAGGCGGCCGGCGGCGAGCCGGTGATCTACGACCCCGCGGTGTACTACGGTGACCGTGAGGCCGATCTCGCGATGACGGAACTATTCGGCGGCTTCCCGCCGTCCTTCTACGAGGCCTACCGCGCGGAGTTGCCGCTCGATCCCGGCTACCCGACGCGCAGGCACCTCTACAACCTCTACCACGTTCTGAACCACCTCAATCTCTTCGGCGGCAGCTACGGCGCGCAAGCGCTGCGCATGATCGAACAGCTTCTGGCCGCTGCTTGAGTAACGGGTGATGCGTCCCCCATCACCGTGAGGGCGGAGCGGTACTCGCTCTGACGACGAGCTCAACCGGCAGCTCGGTGCGCGCCTCGACCAGCCTGCCCGCGAGCCGCGCCAGCAGGTGCTGGCCCGCGAACGTCCCGAGATCCGCGGTCGGAAACTGCACGGTGGTGAGGGCGGGCGTCACAACCGCGGCCATCTCGAGGTCGTCGAAACCCGTCACCGAGACATCGCGCGGGACCGCGAGCCCCTGCGCGTGGCACTCCGCGAGCGCGCCGATCGCGAGCACGTCGTTGCCGCAGACGACGGCGGTGGGCCGCGGCGACTCGCGCATGACTTCGCGCAAACCCTCGCGCCCGGCCGACAGCGTGTACGGCTTCTCGACAACACGGCCGGGGTCGAGCGCGATGCCGCGCGCGGCGAGCGCCTGCCGCACGCCCTCGAGCCGCTCCGCTGAGCGCTCGTTGCCGCTGGTGACGCCCGAGATCATGGCGAACTCGCGGTGGCCGAGGTCGAGCAGGTAACGCGTGATGCGGACCGCGGCGGCGCGGTTGTCGAAGCCGACGCAGGGATGCCGCCCGGCCGCGTCGAGCGCCCAGGTCAGGACGTACGGGATCTGGTGCATGCCGATCATCTGGAACACGCTCGGATGGTGCGTGGTGCCGTGCAGCACCAGCCCGTCCACGCCGCGCTCGATCAGCGCGCGCGTCACGCGCGCTTCCACCCCGGCGTCGAACTCATGGCTCGCGAGCAGCAGCGTGTAGCCGGCATCATCGAGGGTCTTCTGCAGGGCATGGGCGGTATTGGCGAAGATCGCGTTGTCGAGGGTCGGGATGACGGCGCCGATGGTGTGGGTGCGGCGCGAGGCGAGCGCGCGCGCCGCGCCGTGGGCGACGTAGCCGAGCGCCTGCACCGCCTCCCGGATGCGCGCGGCGGTGGCCGCCTTGACCTTGTCCGGTTGCGTCAGCGCACGCGAAACGGTGGCGGTGGAAACCCGCGCGAGCCGCGCGACATCGGCGAGCTTTGCGGTCTTGCGTAGCGGACCCCGATCCACGCTGGAATGGCCCCCCAGTTAGCGCTCACTCACCAAAAAAGCCGGCGCGCGGCCGGCTTTTTTTCGTTCCCGATCAGCCACCTGTGTCAACGGTAGTCTTTCGCGCTGAACCTGCGGTACTTGGGCAGCAGGCGGCGCGGCTTGCGGAACGCATCGCGGCGGAACGGCTCGCCCAATTCCTGCGTCAGCATGATCTCGACCACCGAGGGCTTCCCGGAACGCAGCGCCGCCTTGAGCGCGTCGGAGACCTCGTCCTCGTGCTCCACGCGGTAGCCCTCGGCCCCCATCACGCGCGCCACCTCCGAGAAATCCGGATTGGCGAGGTGGGTGCCCACAAATCGATTATCGAAGTAGTCGATCTGGTTCTTCTTCTCCGCGCCCCACTGGCCGTTGTTGAACACCACCGCCACCGCCGGGATCTTCTCCCTTACCGCCGTCATGACTTCCGCCAGGCTCATGCCCCAGGCGCCTTCGCCAACGTAGGCGATCGCGGGGCGCTCCGGGCGCGCGACCTTGGCGCCAAGCGCCGTGGGATACGCGTAGCCGCAGTTGCCCCAGCTCATCGCCGCGAGGAAGGACAGCGGCTGCTCGAAACGCAGATAGCTGTTCGCGACCGAGCACACGTTGCCGATGTCCGTGGAAACCATGGCGTTCCTGGGCAGCGCCTTGGCGAGATGGGTGAGCGCGCGGCGCGGGCCGATCTGGCCCTTCCGGTTGGGGGAGGGCCAGTTGGCGAGCTCGACGATCCACGCTTCCTTCTCGCGGTGCACTTCTGCCAGCCGGTTCCGGTCGGGCTTCCTCGCCCCGCGCGCCTTCAGCCGCTTCAGCAGCTCCTGCGCCGCGAGCTTGGCATCGCCCTGGATCGCGAGCGAGACTTTCTTCACGAGCCCGAGCGTGCGGTGGTCGGCGTCGATCTGGATGACCTTCGCCTCCTTTGGCCAGTAGTCGATGCCGTGCTGCGGCAGCGTGCCGAACGGCCCGAGGCGCGTGCCGAGCGCGAGCACGACGTCGGCGCGCGCGATGATCCGCATCGCCGCCTTCGAGCCCTGGTAGCCCAGCGGGCCGCACGCCAGCGGGTGGCTCGCCGGGAACGAGTCGTTGTGGAGGTAGGAGTTCACCACCGGCGCGGTGAGGTGCTCGGCCAGCGCCTTCACTTCGTCGATGCCGTCCGCCATCACGACGCCCCCGCCCGACAGGATCACCGGGAACCTCGCCTCGGCGAGCAACTTCGCCGCCTTGTCGAGCGCGTTCGTCCCGCCCGCCGCGCGCTCGATGACGAGGGGCGGAAGGATCTCGTAGTCGCCTTCGCCGTAGAAGTAGTCGCGCGGAATGTTCACCTGCACCGGCCCGCGTTCGTGCAGCGCGACGGTGAAGGCGCGGTGCATCAGCTCGGCCATGCGCAGCGGCGAATTCACGTGCACCTGCCACTTGGTGATCTTCGAGAAGATCGGC
>JAHZNX010000077.1 GCA_020028375.1 Betaproteobacteria bacterium
GCGACGCTTCGTCGGCGTCGTATTTTCTCGCGGCCGGGGCCATCAGCGGGCTTTCCGGGGGCGGGCCGGTGCGCGTCGAAGGCGTCGGGCGCGCCAGCATGCAGGGCGACGTGCGCTTCGCCGGGACGCTGGAGCGCATGGGGGCGCGCATCGCCATGGGCGAGAACTGGATCGAGGCGGGCGCCGGGCCGGAGGCGGCGCAGCGCGGCAGGTTGAAACCGATCGACGCCGATTTCAACGATATCCCCGACGCAGCGATGACCGCCGCGGTGACAGCGCTGTTCGCGGACGGCACGAGCACGCTGCGCAACATCGGCAGCTGGCGGGTGAAGGAAACCGACCGCATCGCCGCCATGGCCGCCGAGCTGCGCAAGCTGGGCGCGAAAGTGGAGGAGGGTAGAGATTTTCTGAGGATCACGCCTCCTCAATCCTCGATCCTCAATTCCGGGGTCGCGATCGACACCTACGACGACCATCGCATGGCGATGTGCTTTTCGCTCGCGGCGCTGGGCGGGGTTGCGGTCCGCATCAACGATCCGCGCTGTGTCGCGAAGACTTTCCCCGAGTACTTCGACGTGCTTGCCTCGGTTTCGGAGAGCTGACCGTGGCGGCAGGCGCGCCTCCGGTGATCGCCATCGACGGCCCGTCGGCGTCGGGAAAGGGCACCGTGGCCCAGGGCGTGGCGGGCGCCCTCGGCTTCCACTACCTCAACAGCGGAGCGCTCTACCGCACGGTGGCAATCGCCGCCCTCGAAGCCGGCGCGAACCTCGACGATGAATCAACACTGTCGGATATCGCGTTGAATCTCAGAGCGGAATTCAACGGCGACACGGTAACGCTTGGCAACCGGGATGTCACCATCGTCCTGCTGACGGAAGCCGTGAGCGTTGCGGCGTCCCGGATCGCCGCCCTCCCGGGGGTCAGAAAGACGCTGCTTACGCGCCAGCGCGCCTTCCGGCAACCCCCCGGGCTGGTGGCCGACGGGCGCGACATGGGCTCGGTGGTTTTCCCCGATGCCGTGCTCAAAATCTTCCTCACGGCGAGCCTGGAGGCGCGCGCGGCACGGCGCTATAAACAGTTGATGGAAAAAGGAATGGATGCTACTATGGCGGCCCTTTTGCAGGATATCCGGGAACGCGACCAGCGCGACACAATGCGTGCCACGGCACCCCTGCAGAAGAGCGCGAACGCCGTCCTGATAGACACTACGTACCTATCGGCGGCGGATGCGGTAGCGCAGGTGCTGGCGCTCTATCGACAGGCACCAAGGGCGCCCTGAACCCACCCCGGTTCGAGGGCTTGATCCACCAACCCCGCTGCTACGGCGGGCAGCTCCAACGCTCTGAATCTGAATGATGAAAGCGCAATCCCCGGCAGTCCCCACGGAAAATTTCGCCGCGCTGTTTGAAGAGAGTCTCGCCCGCAAGGAAATGCGGGTAGGCGAGGTCATCACCGCAGAAGTGGTCCGGGCCGATGACAATTTCGTCGTCGTCAATGCCGGCCTGAAATCAGAAAGTTACATCCCGATCGAGGAATTCCGCAACGACCGCGGCGAGATTGAAGTCAAGACGGGCGACTTTGTCAGCGTCGCGATCGAATCCCTGGAAGACGGCCACGGGGAAACCCGGCTCTCGCGTGAAAAAGCGAAGCGCCTCGCCGCCTGGCACGAGCTGGAAGAAGCGCTTGAGAAGGGCAGCGTCGTGACCGGCATCATCAATGGCAAGGTCAAAGGCGGGCTCACCGTCACGGTGAACGGCATCCGCGCCTTCCTGCCGGGCTCGCTGGTGGACATCCGACCGGTCAAGGACACCAGCCCCTATGAAAACAAGCAGATGGACTTCAAGGTCATCAAGCTCGACCGCAAGCGCAACAACGTCGTGGTGTCGCGTCGCGCCGTGCTCGAGGCGACCCAGGGCGCCGAGCGCGACGCGCTGCTCGCGAGCCTGCAGGAAGGCAAGGTCGTCAAGGGCATCGTCAAGAACATCACCGACTACGGCGCGTTCGTGGACCTGGGCGGCATCGACGGGCTGCTGCACATCACCGACCTTGCGTGGCGCCGCGTCAAGCATCCGTCCGAGATTCTCACGGTGGGCGACGAGGTCGAGGCCAAGGTGCTCAAGTTCGACCAGGAAAAGAACCGCGTTTCCCTGGGAATGAAGCAGCTGGGCGAGGACCCCTGGGTGGGGATCTCGCGCCGCTATCCGACCGGCACGCGGCTGTTCGGCAAGGTCTCCAACCTGACCGACTACGGCGCGTTCGTCGAGATCGAGGCCGGCATCGAAGGCCTGGTGCACGTCTCCGAGATGGACTGGACCAACAAGAACGTCCACCCGTCCAAGGTGACGCAGCTCGGCGACGAGGTCGAGGTCATGGTGCTGGAGATCGACGAGGAGCGGCGCCGCATCTCGCTCGGCATGAAGCAGTGCCTGCCGAACCCGTGGGAAGAGTTCGCGATGAACCACAAGAAGGGCGACCGGGTGAAGGGGGCCATCAAGTCGATCACCGACTTCGGCATCTTCATCGGGCTGCCCGGCGGCATCGACGGCCTGGTGCACCTGTCCGATCTCTCGTGGAGCAAGCCGGGCGAGGAAGCGGTGCGGGACTACAAGAAAGGCCAGGACGCCGATACCATGGTGCTCTCGATCGACGTCGAGCGCGAGCGCATCTCGCTTGGCATCAAGCAGGTCGAGGGCGATCCCTTCAACGGCTTCATCCAGACGCACGAGAAGAACTCCCTGGTCAACGGCGTGGTGAAATCGATCGATGCGCGCGGCGCGGTCATCCAGCTCGAGGGCGAGGTGGAGGGCTACCTGAGGGCGTCGGAAGTCGCGCGCGAGCGCGTGGAAGACATCCGCACCAAGCTCAAGGAAGGCGACAAGGTCGCGGCGATGATCATCAACATCGACCGCAAGAACCGGACGATCAACCTGTCGATCAAGGCGCGGGACCTGGCGGAGGAGGCCGAGGCCATGAAGAAGCTCTCCGCGGACAAGCAGGCGAGCCCGGGCACCACCAATCTCGGCGCGCTGTTGAAGGCCAAGCTCGACGTGGCCAATACCCAACAATAAGGAAGCACCATGACCAAATCCGAGCTGATCGCAAAGCTGGCGGCGCGCTACCCGCAGCTGGTGGCGAAGGACGCGGAGCTCGCGGTGAAGATGATCCTCGATGCCATGGGGAAGAGCCTGGCGCAGGGACAGCGCATCGAGATCCGGGGCTTCGGCAGCTTCGGCCTCAATTACCGGCCGCCGCGCACCGGGCGCAATCCCAAGTCGGGGGAGAAGGTGCAGGTGCCGGCCAAATACGTGCCGCACTTCAAGGCGGGGAAAGAACTGCGCGAGCGTGTGGACGTCAAGAAATAGCGAACATCCCTACCGGCAGCGTTCGTCCGCGGGCGGCATCATCGAAAGATCGTGCCGCCTTTTTTGTCCCTCGCCGAAATCGCCGAAACGAGCTCCCGCAAGTTCCCGCCGGCCATGCGCATCCTCCTGCTGCTGCTGAAGCTCGCCCTGTTCCTGCTGGTGCTCACCTTTGCGGTCAGGAACACCGACACCGTGACGGTGCGCTATCTCCCCGGCTGGGAATGGCAGTCGCCTCTCATCTTCGTGCTGCTGGCCGCCTTCTGCGCCGGGGTCGTCCTGGGCCTTCTCGCCCTGTTGCCGCGGATTCTCCGTCAGCGCCGGGAAATCGCCGCGCTCAGACGCGAGCAGGAAGCGGGCGGCAAGGAGGCACCCGCCCGGGATGTCCCCGCTCCGCACCGGAGCGCGCGGATTGAGGGATAGAATTGCAGCATCCGGGCGCCGCGGAACAGGAATGACGGTGGGTCATGGAAATTGAGTTCTGGTGGCTGCTTGCGCTGCCGGTGTTCTTCGCGTTCGGCTGGTTCGCCGCGCGCGTCGACATCAAGCAGCTGCTCTCGGAGTCGCGGGTGCTGCCGCTCTCGTACTTCAAGGGCCTCAACTTTCTCCTGAACGAGCAGCCGGACAAGGCGATCGAGGCCTTTATCGAGGTGGTCAAGGTCGATCCCCAGACCATCGAGCTGCACTTCGCGCTGGGGGGGCTCTTCCGCCGCCGCGGCGAGGTCGAGCGCGCGATCCGCATGCACCAGAACCTGGTCGAGCGCCCCGATCTCGCCGCGGAGCAGAAGCTCATGGCGCTCTTCGAGCTGGCGCAGGATTACTTCAAGGCGGGGCTCCTCGACCGCGCCGAGGAGCTCTTCCTCAAGCTCGAGGGCACGTCGTACGCCGAGCAGGCGCTGCGCTTCCTGCTCGAGATCTACGAGCAGGAGAAGGACTGGGACCAGGCGATCGGCATCGCCGGCAAGCTCGAGACCGTCACCGGCCGCTCGCACCAGAAGGAGATCGCGAATTTCCGCTGCGAGGTGGCGCTGAACGAGCTGATGCACTCCCGCCCGGGCTCGGCGCGCCCGCATCTCGAGCAGGCGCTCGCCCATCACCGCCTATGCGTGCGCGCCAACATGCTGCTCGGCGACCTCGAGATCGCGGCCAAGCGGCCGCAGACTGCGATCGAGGCGTGGAAGCGCATCGAGAGCCAGAGCCCGCACCACCTCGCGCTCGTCGCGGAGCGGATCTTCAACGCCTACAAGCAGTTGGGCAGACTCGAGGAAGGGGTGAACCTGCTGCGCGGCTACCTGGCGAAGTACCCCTCGCTCGATCTCCTCAACGTGGTGTTCCAGGGGATACTGGAGAGCCAGGGCAACGAGCCGGCCTACCGGCTCGCGCGGGACGAGCTGCGGCGCATGCCGACGCTCCTCGGGCTCGACAAGCTGCTCGAGGCCCAGATGCTGGAGGCGCCGCTCGACCGCCGCCGCGACCTCGAGCTCATCAAGGAGCTGGTCAACCAGCACACCCGCAGCCTCGCGATGTACAAGTGCGACAGCTGCGGCTTCCGCGCCCGCCAGTACTACTGGCACTGCCCGGCATGCGCGGAATGGGAGACCTACTCCCCGCGCCGCACTGAAGAAGCAAAGTTACCGGCTTAATGAATCCACGCGTCATCGTTGCGCTCGACTGCCCGGACGCGAAGGAGGCGCTCGCGCTCGCCGGCCGGCTCGACCCGGCGCTTTGCCGCGTGAAGGTCGGAGCCGAGCTCTACACCGCCGCCGGGCCGGCGCTCGTGGAAAAGCTCCAGCAATCGGGATTCGGCGTGTTCCTCGACCTGAAGTTTCACGACATCCCGAACACCGTGACCGGAGCCTGCCTCGCCGCGGCCGACCTGGGCGTCTGGATGATCAATGTGCACGCGCTCGGCGGGCGCGCCATGATGGAGGCGGCGCGCGCGGCACTAGCGCGCAAGCGCGCAGCGCCCAAGCTCATCGCGGTCACGCTGCTGACGAGCATCGGCGCGGCGGACATGGGGGAGATGGGGCTCTCCGGCGACCCGCGGGAAGCCGTCTCGAGGCTGGCGCATCTCGCCCAAGCGTGTGGCCTCGACGGAGTGGTGTGCTCCGCGCAGGAGACGCCCACCTTGCGCCGGCAGCTGGGCAACGGCTTCTGGTTGGTGACGCCGGGCATCCGGGCGGAGGGCGCGGCCGGGGACGACCAGAAGCGCGTCGCCACGCCGCGCCAGGCGATCGCCGGCGGCGCCGATTATCTCGTTATCGGCCGCCCGATCACGCGCGCGCCGGATCCGCTTGCGGCCCTCCGCGCCATCAACGCCGAAATCGCGGGATGAATGCCCGCGGGGTTAGAATTCAAGGATGAAGGCAGAAGGCAGAAGGCAGAAGGAGAAGACCCCGATGCGACGGGCCAGCGGGTCATCCTTCATCCTTCATCCTTCTGCCTTGCGCGAAGCGCGGGTCCTCGTCGTCGGCGACGCCATGCTCGACCGCTACTGGATCGGCGAGGTCGAGCGCATCTCTCCCGAAGCGCCGGTGCCGATCGTCAAGTTCGATCATGAAGAGGAGCGCGCGGGTGGGGCCGCCAACGTCGCGCGCAATGCGGCCGCGCTGGGCGCCCAGGTAACGCTCCTGTCCGTCGTGGGCGCGGACGAGCCCGGCGCCCGGCTCGAAGCCCTGCTCAAGCGCGAACGCGTTCATCCCCGGCTGCACCATGACCGCGGCATCAAGACCACGGTCAAGCTGCGGGTGGTCGCCGGCCGCAAGCAGCAGCTGTTGCGGGTCGACTTCGAGACTGCGCCCAGTCATGAGGTGCTGGCAAGCAAGCTGCGCGAGTTCGAGGAGCTGCTGGACGACACAGACGTGGTGATCCTCTCCGACTACGGCAAAGGCGGCCTCACCCATATCGTCAAGATGATCGGCCTGGCGCGGCGCGCCGGGAAGGCGGTATTGGTCGATCCGAAAGGCGAGGACTATTCGCGCTATCGAGGCGCGACGCTGATTACTCCCAACCGGGATGAGTTCGAGAAAGTTGCGGGCGCCTGGAAGGACGAGCGGGAGCTGACAGAGCGGGCACAGCAGCTCCGGCGCAAGCTCGACGCCAAGGCATTGCTGGTCACGCGCGGCGCGCAAGGCATGACGCTGTTCCAGGATGGCAAGCGGCTGCACGTCGCTACGGAAGCGCGCGAAGTATCCGACGTCACCGGAGCCGGCGACACCGTCATTGCCACGCTGGGTGTCGCGCTGGGATGCGGCGCGCGACTGCAGGACGCGGTGAAGCTCGCTAACCGTGCCGCCGGCATCAAGGTGGGCAAGTTCGGTACCGCCGTCGTGACGCCCAAAGAGCTGTTCGGGGAGAAATAAGATGTCCTACGTTGTGACCGGGGCGGCGGGATTCATAGGTTCCAACCTGGTGAAAGCGCTGAACGACCGCGGTATCACCGACATCCTCGCCGTGGACGATCTCAGGGACGGCTCCAAGTTCGCGAACCTCGCCGACTGCGACATCGCCGAGTACCTCGACAAGGACGAATTCATCGAGCGGCTCGAGGACGGGGACTTCGACGGGCAGCTCTCCGTCATCCTGCACCAGGGCGCGTGCTCGGACACCACCGAGACCGATGGCCGCACCATGATGGACGCCAATTACCGCTATTCGCGGCGGCTCCTCGACTGGTGCATCAGCGACGAGGTGCACCTCATCTACGCCTCTTCCGCCGCGATCTACGGCGCGAGCCGCGAGTTCCGGGAGGCGCGTGAGTGCGAGGCGCCGCTCAACATCTACGGCTACTCGAAGTTCCTGTTCGACCAGCTGGTGCGCCGGCGCTACGAGGAGCGCACCGCGCAGATCGCGGGGCTGCGCTATTTCAACGTCTACGGCGAGCGCGAGGCGCACAAGGGGCGCATGGCCTCTGTCGCGCACCATTTCTTCCACCAGTACCGCGGCGCGGACCACGTCCGGCTCTTCACCGGCAGCGGCGGCTACGGCGACGGCGAGCAGAGGCGGGACTTCGTCTCGGTGGAGGACTGCGTCAAGGTCAACCTCTTTTTCCTCGACAACCCCGGGAAGTCCGGAATCTTCAACGTCGGCACCGGCGCCGCGCAGAGCTTCAACGACGTCGCGCTCGCGACGGTCAACGCGTGCCGCAAGGCGAAGGGCGAATCGCCGCTTACGCTCACCGCGATGCGCGAGCGCACCATCATCCAGTACATCCCCTTTCCCGAGGACTTGAAGGGCCGCTACCAGAGCTACACGCAGGCCGATATTACGGCGCTGCGCGAGGCCGGCTACGACGCGCCATTCCTCGCCGTGGAGCAGGGCGTCGCGCGCTACTGCCAGAAGCTGTTGCGCGTATCATAGGCAGATGGATACGCGCCGGATCGCCGGCTTCAGCACGCTCGAGAATTTCGTCGGCAACACGCCGCTCGTGATGCTCAAACGCTTGCCCGGCAGGACCAGCAACACGCTGCTGGTGAAGCTCGAGGGCAACAATCCCGCCGGCTCGGTCAAGGACCGGCCGGCGTTCTCCATGATCCGGCGCGCGCAGGAGCGCGGCGACATCAAGCCCGGCGACACCCTGATCGAGCCCACCAGCGGCAACACCGGCATCGCGCTCGCCATGTGCGCCGCGATGATGGGCTACCGCATGATCCTGGTGATGCCGGAGCACCTGTCGCTCGAGCGGCGCCAGAGCATGGCCGCGTTCGGGGCCGAGATCGTCCTCACGCCGAAGGAGGGCGGCATGGAGATGGCGCGCGACGTTGCCGAGAAGATGAGCGACGAGGGCAAGGGCGTGATCCTCGACCAGTTCGCCAACCCCGACAACCCGCTATCGCACTACGAGGGCACCGGCCCGGAGATCTGGCGCGACACGCAGGGCCGCATCACGCACTTCGTCTCCAGCATGGGCACGACCGGCACCATCATGGGCTGCTCGCGCTTCTTCAAGGAACAGAACCCGAAGATCCAGATCATTGGCTGCCAGCCTACCGAGGGCTCGCAGATCCCCGGCATCCGCAAGTGGCCGCCCAAATACCTGCCGAAGATCTGCGACTGGCAGCGCGTCGACCGCGTGATCGAGGTGTCGCAGGCCGACGCCGAGGACATGACGCGGCGGCTTGCGCGGGAGGAGGGCGTCTTCGCCGGCATCTCGTCCGGCGGCGCGCTGTGGGCGGCGATGCAGGTGCTGCGCGAAGTGGAGAACGCGGTCATCGTCACCATCGTGTGCGACCGCGGCGACCGCTACCTGTCCACGGGCGTATTCCCCGGCTGATGGTCCCGGTTCTTGCGTTCGACATCGAGACCGTTCCCGATGTCGAGGGGCTGCGCCGCCTGCACGGTCTCGACGGGACCATTCCCGACGGTGGTGTCGCGGACATGGCGTTCCAGCCGGGTCATCGTCATCTCCTGCGCGCTGCGGGACCGCGACAGCTTCAAGGTATGGTCGATCGGCGGCGACAGCGAAGGAGAGCTGATCCAACGCTTCTACGAAGGCATCGAGAAGTACACGCCCCAGATCGTCTCCTGGAACGGCGGCGGCTTCGACCTCCCCGTGCTGCACTACCGCGGCCTCATCCACCACGTGAAGGCGCCACGCTACTGGGACACCGGCGAGGACAACCGCGACTTCAAGTGGAACAACTACATCAGCCGCTACCACGCCCGCCACCTCGACCTCATGGACCTGCTTTCGCTTTACCAGTTGCGCGCCGCCGCGCCGCTGGGCGACCTCGCGCCGCTCATGGGGCTGCCCGGCAAGCTCGGCATGGACGGCGCGGGAGTATGGAGCGCGTATCAGGCCGGCAAGATCGCCGAGATCCGCAACTACTGCGAGACCGACGTCGTCAATACTTTTCTGATTTTCCTCCGCTTCCAGCTGATGCGCGGTGTGCTGACCGAGCAGCAATTCAAGGCCGAGGGTGACGTCGTGCGCTCGACTCTGAAGAAAGCGACCGACCCGCACTGGAAGGAATTTGTGGGCAAGTGGCGGGCGTGACGCGAACCGCCAAGAGGAGATCAAATTCAATATTGAACCGCCAAGACGCCAAGAGAACCTATATACATGTAGATATACCAGCGCATATGCGTATATCTACCTCTGGAGAGTTATGTATGCCGGTATGTGGATTTAGCATTTCCCGCATGCCGTCTAT
>JAHZNX010000316.1 GCA_020028375.1 Betaproteobacteria bacterium
GGACGCCGACTGGCCTTCGGCGAACGTGAACCTCGGTAACCTGCGACTGCGTCAACGCCGCCTCGAGGAAGCGGTCGCCGCGTACGAGCGTGCGCTCACGCTCGATGGGCGCTTCGCGGGGGCGTACGTCAATCTCGCCGACGCCTATCGCCAGCAGGGCCGCGATGCGGAGGGCGAAAAGCTGCTGCGACGCGGCCTGGTGTTGTTGCCGCGTGCGCCCGACCTGCATCATGTACTGGGGCTGCTGCTCGTGCGCAGGGGCGACAAGGTCGCCGCGCTTAAGGAACTCGGCGCAGCGGTCAAGCTCGCGCCCGAAAGCGCACGCTACGCTTATGTCTACGCAATCGGGTTGCATTCCGCCGGAAAGCGCGACGCGGCCCTGGCCCAGCTGCGCGCCGCCGACGCGCGTCACCCGTACGATCTCGAAATTCTCAGCGCGCTTGTGTCCATGTCGCGCGAGGCGGGCAAACCGGGTGACGCGCTTCCCTACGCGAGAAAAATCGCCGAGGTCCTGCCTGAGGATCGTGGCGTACAGCAGCTGGTGGCCGAGCTGGAAAAGGCGCACTGACTTCTTTCCACCTCGTGCTGGCCCGACGTCGGCTGCTGATGCGGCCGGACGACGCGGTGACGAAAATAGAAATCTTGTATTAAACAATAATGCATGTTATTGTTCAATACAATGCAACCCCTAAACACTGTGGTCGAAGCCCACCGCCGGGAGCGCGATCTGGCGCTGCAGCGGGCGGTCGTGCCCCGTCAACTCGCTTCATCGCTCTCGAAAGCGCTTTCTTCGCGTCTCGTCAAGGTCGTCACTGGGCCGCGCCGGGCGGGAAAATCGACGCTGGCCTTCCAGGTGCTCGCCGGCGAGCGCTTTGCCTATCTTAATTTCGAGGACGACGCCTTGCGCGGCGACCTCTCCGGCGATGAATTGGTCGAGGCGATCGACTCTGTTCATGGCAAGACGGACTTTCTCTTTTTCGACGAAATCCAGAACTACCCGCACTGGGAGAGCTTCATCAACAAGCTCCACCGCCGGGGGCGCAATGTGCTCATCACCGGCTCCAATTCCCGGCTGTTGAGCCGCGAGCTGGGATCCGCCCTGACCGGCCGGCATCTGTCTTTCGAGCTGCTTCCCTTCAGCTATCGGGAGTATCTCCACGGCATGGGGACCGCGACGGCGGATACTCCTGAAGTTTTTCAGCGTTATCTGATCTGGGGAGGTTTCCCCGAGGTGGTACTGGGCGCCGCGGAGCCTGCTTCCTATCTGCGGACGCTCTTCGATTCGGTGGTGTTGCGCGACATTGTGACGCGCCATCGGGTTCGCGCCGCGACTTCGATGCACGATCTGCTCCACCTCCTCATGAACAACGCCGCGAGCCGTTTTTCGGCGCGTAGTCTCGAGCGCTCCCTGGGCGCGCTCTCCACGGCGACCATCCAGAAATTCATCGGCTACAGCCGCGAAGCGTACCTCGTTCAGGACCTCCAACCGTACTTCTTCAAGCCGAGGCTGCGGGTCAAGGCCGACCGCAAGCTTTATGCCTACGACAACGGGTTCATTTCCGCGAGATCGCAGCCGGTGACGCGGAACGACTCGCGCCTGCTCGAGAACCTGGTCTTTGTCGAGCTGGTGCGGCGCGGATTCAAGCCGAACATGGACCTGTTTTACTATCAGACCCGCTCCGGCGCCGAGGTAGATTTCCTGCTGCGACGGGGATCGGAGAACCTGGAACTCATTCAGGTCACGCAGAACCTGTCGTCTCTGAAAACGCGCGAACGGGAGATCCGCGCCCTGCGCCAGGGGGCGGAAGACCTGAAGTCGCGCCGGCTGACCGTGATTACGCTTGACACGGAGGAGAAGATTCGAGAGGCCGGCACCGAAATCAACGTGGTCCCTTGCAGGACATGGTTGACGCGGCATTCGTAGCGGAGGAAACGTATGAACCGTGAAGTCGGCGACCCGAGGGCCGCGCTCCCCCACGCAAAAAAATCGCCGAAGTCCTGCCCGACGATCCTGGCGTGACGCGGCTGATAGCCGAGCTGGAGTGATCGAACTGACCAGGTAGTGCTCGCGCCAAATGGTCGCTTCCCGAATGAACTATCGCAAGATATGCTTCGGGCGTGAAGGTTCTGGCCCGATAGCGGATGCTTGGAAGCGGCTCGGAGCGAGGTTCTTGGGTGAATGACGTGATGAAATTGCTGGAACGACAGGTCGCGTGGCAAAAGGGCCGGAAGAACTTTCCCTGGCCAGAGAAGTTCCGGGTCGCCGAATCGATAAGGGAGTCGATCCTGCAGATCCGCAGCACCGGACCAGGATTGAAACGAGAGGCCGCGGGACCAGGACGGGCGCGGCGTTCCTCTTGACCGACCTAGAGCTCGCGTAAACGTCGCCAATCCCGTGGCGCTCGCCGTCCGCGACACCGGTCGCGCTGGTAGCTTGTCACGTCCAGTTTGCGGGAACGTACCTTAGCGGTCAGACTGGAGTTTCCTGCACTGGAGAGCCCTCAGAGCTTCTGCCCTTTGGCAGGTTGGCCAGCGAGCAAGAAGGTCTTGGGGTATTTTCCTTCACCACAGGTTTTGAACGAACCGAAGTCCTTGTACCAGAGCCCGTTCGGGGCGTCGGGTTCAGATTCCCTCCACGCTTTCAGCTGGTAGAGGTCCTCAGCAGTGATCTTGCGCTCGCGAAGCCGCTCGAACAGGTGGTCGCGAAGTGCGGAAGGAAGATCGATCCACTGAATCTTCGGCATCACTCACCGAAGGTCATGCGGGCCAGTTCTTCCTTGAGACGTTTCTGCTCGTCCGCATCGCTGGAACGCGCCAGGCGGTCGGCGAGCTCGAAGAAGCGCTTTTTCTCCCGTTCCCGGGCCTCGAGCCCGGATTCGATGAGATCGACGATGATCCGGTTGGCGCTCGCTTTGCTCGTCTTCGCCAGGGACTTCACCCGGCGGGCAACGCGCGAAGGGAGGCTTACGCTTTGACGGACTGT
>JAHZNX010000078.1 GCA_020028375.1 Betaproteobacteria bacterium
GCGGTGGATCTGGCGCGTGAGATCCTGAGCGAATTCGACGGCGTGAGCGGCGTGCTGGAGGCCGGGGCCCGCCTGGGGCGGATCAAGGGGCTGGGCCCGGCAAAGAGCGCCCAATTTGCCGCCGCGGTGGAGCTGGCGCGGCGCGCGCTCGACGAAAAACTGCGCGACACCAGCGCACTGACTTCGCCCGGAGCGGTACGCGACTATCTGCGCCTTGCGCTGAGCCGCCGGGAAGAGGAGGTTTTCGTCTGCATCTGGCTCGACGCGCAGCACAAGGTGATCGAAGTCAAGGAAGCCTTTGCCGGCACCCTCACCCAGACCAGCGTTTACCCACGCGAGATCGTGAAGGCGGCGCTGGCGAGGAACGCAGCGGCGGTCATCTTTGCGCACAACCACCCTTCGGGGGTGGCGCAGCCGAGCCAACCAGGCGATTTCTTTCGCAGAACGCGGATTGTTATAGTAAACTTCGCGCCTTTCGCGCTTCAGGCGAACTACCTCCGGAGCATCCCCATGTCCCGCGTCTGCCAGGTCACCGGCAAGAAACCGATGAAGGGCCACCTCGTCTCACACGCCAACAACAAGACGATCCGCACCTTCCAGCCGAATCTGCACTACCGCCGCTTCTGGGTCGAGACCGAAAACCGCTGGGTGCGGCTGCGCGTGTCCACCGCCGGCCTGCGGCGCATCGACAAGCTCGGCGTCGAAGCCGTGCTCGCCGAGATCAAGAGCCGCGCCAAGGGTAAATAGCCATGCGCGAGAAGATCAAGCTCGAATCCACCGCCGGCACCGGCCACTTCTACACCACGACCAAGAACAAGCGCACCACGCCGGACAAGATGGAGATCAAGAAGTACGATCCGGTGGCGCGCAAGCACGTCGTCTACAAGGAGACGAAAATCAAGTAACACGGGCGCCGGCGAAGGCCGTTCGAGCGGACGCGCGCGCGCCGCTCAACGGCAGAATGGAGTCCCAAAAAAACAGAAAGCCCGCCGGTTGGCGGGCTTTTCGTTTCTTGCGATTCTGAGCTCAGGCGTAGCAGCGCAGCCGGCGGCTGAACTCCTGCAGAGCGACGATGCCGCTTGCCTCCGCGCGCACGCACCAGTCCTCGAGCTGACGCACCAGCTGCTCCTTGGAGGCGTTGGAGCGCTGCCACAGCGCGGCCAGCTCCTCGCGCATGGTGTAGACGGTGGCAAGCACCTTGCTCTTGTTGAGCGCATCGTTCACCTTGGCACGCTCGTCCGCCGGTAGCACCGTTACGTTGCAGTGGAGCATGCGCTTGATCGCGGCAACGTCCACCCGAACTGCGCGCGCTTTGAGATCACGGATCTCCTCGGCGCAGGTGTGCCGCAGCGACTTCGCGTACTTGGCGAGCACATCATAGCGGTGAGTGATGACCGCCTGCACCGTGGCGAGATCGCAACGCGTCTTGGCGGTGTCGAGCTTGATCTCAGGTGCGACCTTCTTGACTTGTGCCAGCTTCAGTCGCGCCAGGGCCCGGATGTACTGCCAGCCGATGTCGAATTCGTACCACCGGATCGAGAACCGCGCCGAGGTCGGGTAAGCATGGTGGTTGTTGTGGAGTTCCTCGCCGCCGATGAGCATTCCCCACGGGACGATGTTGGTGCTGGTGTCCTCCGGCTGGAACGTGCGGTAGCCCCAGTAGTGACCGATGCCGTTGATGACGCCGGCGGCCAAGAACGGAATCCACGCCATCTGCACCGCCCAGATGGTGATTCCGATAAAACCGAACAGGGCAAAGTTGACGAGGAACAGGATGGTGACGCCCAGGCTGTCGCGCCGGGTGTAGAGATTGCGCTCGAGCCAGTCATCGGGGGTGCCGGCGCCATAGCGGTCCAGCGTTTCCTGGTTGCGCGATTCCTTGCGGTAGAGCTCGGCGCCCTCCCACAGCACTTTCTTGATGCCGTAGATCTGCGGGCTGTGCGGATCGTCCACGGTCTCGACTTTTGCATGGTGCTTGCGGTGGATCGCGGCCCACTCCTTCGTGACCATGCCGGTGGTGAGCCACAGCCAGAAGCGAAAGAAATGGCTGATGGCCGGGTGCAGGTCGAGCGCCCGGTGCGCCTGGCAGCGGTGCAGAAAAATGGTGACCGCGGCGATCGTGACATGGGTGACCGCGAGCGCGTAGAGCACGTACCCCCACCACGGTAGATCAAACAAGCCTGTAAGCATGGTTCTCCTAGGCGGAATTCTGCTTTGTTATCGTGCTGGCGGGCAGTCTACAGAAGTTCCGGCTCCCGGCATAGCAAAAACAGCACTAGCCAGCGGCGACGTAGGCGGCAGCATCATGATTTGGAGGCAAAATCCCGAAACGGGTCGATAATCTATGGCCTCTTAAGACCGGTCCGAGGACCACCGGTTCCATTGATTCGCTGCATTGCAGCAGCAAAAAAACCATCCGTGCCATGCAGGTGCGGAAACAGGCGGAGAAATTCGCCGGATTCCAGGGTGATTCCCTGCTGCTCGAGCAGCTCCTGGCAGTGCAGCTTCCGGAAGTTGCTGCGCTCCGCGAGGAAAGCGGCGACGATGTCCTCGTTTTCCTCGGCGAGCAGGCTGCAGGTGGCGTAGACCAGCCGCCCGCCGGGCTTCACTAGATTGGCCGCCGCGCGCAGGATCGCGGCCTGCTTGAGCTTCAACTCCTCGACCGATTGCGGGGACTGGCGCCACTTGAGATCGGGATTGCGGCGCAACGTGCCAAGCCCGCTGCACGGGGCGTCCACCAGCACCCGGTCGATCTTGCCGGCGAGGCGCTTCACGCGAATGTCGTTTTCGCTCCGGATCGGCTGCGCGTATACGTTGGAGAGCCCCGAGCGCTTCAGCCGGGGCTTCAGACGGCTCAACCGCGCCGCCGAAACGTCGAAGGCATAGATGCGGCCGTGGGAGCGCATCAGCGCGCCCAGCATGAGGGTCTTGCCTCCGGAACCGGCGCAGAAGTCCACCACGAGATCGTGGCGCCGTGGCGCAAGAAGAAAGCCGAGCAGCTGGCTGCCTTCATCCTGCGCCTCGAGGGCGCCTGCCAGGAACAGCGGGTGGCGATTGATCGCGGGCCTGCCCTTGACGCGGAGGCCGACCGGAGAAAACGGCGTCGGCTCGCTGACAACGGCGTCGACGGCGAGCGCCCGCTGAACTTCCTCGCGCCCGGCAAGCAGCGTGTTGACGCGCAGATCGAACGGCGCGGGCTCATTCAGGCCCTTGGCCAGCGCAGCGATTTCCGGTTCCGCGAAGCGGGAGCGGAGCCGCTCGACGATCCAGTCCGGCAGCTCGGCGCGCAGCGCGAGCGGCAGGCCGTCGAGCGCTTGCGCCTTGATTCCCGAGAGCCACGACGATTCGTCCTGTTTCAATACGGCCGCGAGTTCCCGGATGCTGATGCCCCGTGCGCGCGCCAGGTAGGCAAGCAGCATGCGCCGCGGCGAGCCGCCCGGGGCGAGGTGATCCACCGTGCGCTTGCGGCGCAGCACGCCATAGACGGCGTCGGCGACGAACGCCCGGTCGTGGCTGCCCAGAGCGTGGCGGGCGCGGAAGAAATCGTGCAGCACTGCATCCGCGGGGCGGTCGAACTTGAGCGCGAGCCCGAGCGCTTCGGTCGCCGCCTCGAGCTGGGCGCGGGTGATGGCCACCGGTCCTATTCGTCGCTGACGCGGATCTCGTTTACCATCTGTTCGCCGGTGTAATTGCCCCTGCGGTCGAAATGACGGATCCGCACGGGAAGGTAGCGGTAGTCGGCGGCGAGCCAGATCTCGATGCTCGCTTCCCCGGGGCGCGGCAGCTGCCGGACGGGCAGCGCCCGCAACATGCCGAGCGGGGTCTGGATGCGCTCCTCGGGGGAAACGTCGATTTCATGAACGTCGAAGCGCGAGCCGGTGGTGATCGGCACCCGGTAGCGTCCGGGGGCGGGGGGCGCCAGGACGAACTGGAAGATAAAGCTTACGACGTCCTGCGCGCCTGCGGGCAGCGGCGCGCTTTTCTGGTTTTGCGTGTTGCCGTAGCTTAGACTTCCCGCCGCCCAGTCGAAACGCGCCTCCGCTACCTCGTTCTTGCCGCGGCGCGTGCGGCTTGCCTGAAACGACTCGGGCTCCATGCCGTGCCGCGTGATTCTCCCGCGGCTCACGTAACGCAGGCGGTGGGGCCAGAGGAGCTCCACAATTCCCGTCGTCTCGGCCACGCTTGCCAGCAGATAGGAGTCCGCTTCCGCTTCCCACGACTGCACCACGCTGCCGATGGTTTGCCGCTCTTCGCCGTAGAACAGCGTGTAGGAAATCTGGCCCCTGCGCGGCAGACCGTGGGTGGTCGCGGCGTCGACGCTCGTCGGCGCGGCGAGCGCGAGCCGCTGCGGCGGCTCCGGCGCTGCGGGTTCCTCGGACTGGACCTCCGCCATGTCCTCGTCGTCCAGGGCGCCCGGCAGGACAAACGGGCCCGGGGCCGCGATTGCCGCCACTTCCGGAGCCGGAACCGGCGCGATGCGCCGGGGCGCCCGGATCCTCGGCTTGGGAGCCGGCGGCTTGAGATCAGGAGGCGATGCGAGCCGGGCCTCGAGCGGCCGCGGCGCCCCCGGCGCTTGCGGCATCGGCAGCCACTCGCCCGAAATTACCGCCGCGTGAAACGCAGCCGAGAGCAAGGCGGCGATGACGAGGCGCATGCGCGTCGTCATGGCTTGATTTCCAGCTTCGTGATCACCTGCTCGAAGCGCGAGCCATCGTCCTCCAGGACCAGCATCCTGATCGGCAGGTAGCGGTGCTGGGGCGCGAGCCAGATCTCGACGCCGCTTTCCTCGGGCTGGTGCTGCCGCACGAGATGCACGGTGGTCATGGTTCCGAGCGCTGTTTCGATCTCGATGCCGGTGCGCACGGTGTAGCGGTGCTGCTCCAGCCTGCGGCCGTTGGTCCTCGAAACCTGCAGAACCTGTGGCCGGTCGGGCGCGAGATACATGAACTGGTACATGATCGAAAGCTGGTCTTGAGTTCCCGGTGGCAGCGGCAGGATTTCATTCCTGCCGCTGCGCATGACCTTGAGCTGCGCTTCCTCCCAATCGAATTCGGCGCGCACCCGCCGCGGGTCATCGTCACTGCGTTTGCTCTCGTAGTGCTGCGGCGTCAGTCCGGCGCCGGTCAGCCGTCCACTGCTCGTTACGCGAAACGGGTGCGGCGCGAACAGCGTGAGCAGCCCGACGGCGCGGGTTTCGCTCACGATACGGTAGCTGCTCTCGCTCGCCTCGAAAGTCTCGTGCATGACGGCGACGTGCTCGCCGTTCCGGAGGACGTTGTAGCTCGCCGATACGGACTGGGGCGCCGGGGGCGCGGCCGCCGCGGCGGGAAGTCCCAGAAGCAGTAAGGCTGCCGCCCATCCGGTGCGATATCTCATCGCGGTCGCCTCAACGCGCTTCGAGCGGAGGCGCGGTGAGTGCGCCCTCCGCCGCGCACGCCGCGTCCACCGCGACGGCACCGTCGCGGCCGATCCTCAGCCGCCCCTCGCAGAACCAGCGTATCGCCTGTGGATAAATGCGGTGCTCCTGCGCGAGCACGCGCGCGGCGAGCCGCGCCTCCGTGTCGCCGGCTTCCACCGGCACGGCGGCCTGCACGACGATCGGCCCGCTGTCGAGGGTGGTGGTGACGAAATGCACTGTGCAACCGTGAATGCGCACGCCGGCTTCGAGGGCCCGCTGGTGCGTATCCAGTCCCGGAAAAGCGGGAAGCAGCGAGGGATGGATGTTCATGATCCGGCCTTCGTAGCGCTCGACAAAGGGCGGCGTCAGGATGCGCGTGAAACCCGCCAGCACGACGAGATCAGGCCGGTGGCGGTCGAGCTCGGCGGCGAGCGCCGCCTCGAACGCGGTGCGGTCGGGATACGCGCGGTGGTCGACCACGGCGGTCGCGATGCCGCGCCGAGCGGCGACGCCGAGGCCGCGCGCTTGCGGGTTATTGCTGACCACGGCGGCGACACGCGCCGGCAGGCGCGCGTCGAGTACCGCTTCCATGTTGCTGCCGCGCCCGGAGATCAGGATGACCAGAGTCTTTTCAGCCACGGGAATGGTTAGACGATCTCGACTTGCGGCTCGTTCCGGGTCCGCTTGACGATGCGGCCGATGCGCCACGCCGTCTCGCCCGCGGCCTTGAGGGTCTTCAGTGCCCTGGCGGCGTGCGCGGGCGCGACGATCACCGCCATGCCGATGCCGCAGTTGAACACGCGGTAGAGCTCGGCATCGTCGATGCCGCCTTCCTCCTTCAGCCACTGGAATAGCGGCGGCATCTTCCACGCCGAGCGCTCGATGCGCGCCGCCAGCCGCGCGGGCAGCATGCGCGGAACGTTCTCGACGATGCCGCCACCGGTGATGTGGGCGAGGCCCTTGACGGCGACGCTTCGCGCGAGCTTCAGGACCGGTTTCACGTAGATGCGGGTGGGCTCGAGCATGACATCACTCAACGCGCGACCGTGGAATTTCGCCGACAGGTCCACGCCTCTCACTGCGATGATCTTGCGGATCAGCGAATAGCCGTTGGAGTGCGCGCCGCTCGAGGCAAGCCCCAGCACGACGTCGCCCTCGACGATGTCCGAGCCGTCGATGATGCGGCTCTTCTCGACGACGCCCACCGCGAATCCCGCCAGATCGTACTCGCCGGGGGCGTAGAGGCCCGGCATTTCCGCCGTCTCGCCGCCGATCAGCGCGCAGCCGGCCTGCACGCAGCCCGCGGCGATGCCCTTGACGACCTCGGTCGCGGTCGCCACGTCGAGCCTGCCGCACGCGTAGTAGTCGAGGAAGAACAGCGGCTCGGCGCCGTGCGTGAGGATGTCATTGACGCTCATCGCCACGAGATCGATGCCGATCGACGCGTGGCAGTTCAGCTCGAATGCGAGCTTCAATTTGGTGCCCACCCCGTCGGTGCCAGCGACCAGCACCGGCTCGCGGTAGCGGCTCCGGGCGATCTCGAACAACGCGCCGAACCCGCCGATTCCGGCGAGCACGCCCTTGCGCAGGGTCTTCTTCGCGAACGGCTTGATGTTCTCGACGAGGCGGTCCCCGGCGTCGATGTCCACGCCGGCGTCGCGGTAGGTGAGGGGGGCGGCGGGCTTCTTCAATCCACGTTCTCGAGTGGGGAGCGTGTCGGGAATGACCGGATTTTGGGCTAAGATAGGCGCCTCGAATTTTACCGTAATGAAACAGCTCGCGCTCGATTTCGCCAGCCCGCCGCAGCCCACGCTCGATAATTTCATCGCCGGGTTGAACGGCGAGCTGCTCGGGAATTTGAAGCGGCTTGCGGCGGGCAACGCGCGCGAGCGCTGCTTCTTCCTGTGGGGCCGGCCTGGATGCGGCCGCAGCCACCTGCTCCGGGGAACCGTCGCCGCGCGGCGGAGCGAAGGGGCGGACGCCTGCTACCTCGCCTGCGCCGCGGGCATCCGCATCGAGGCCGGGTTCGAGCGCATGGATTGCGTCGCGCTCGACGACGTGGACCGGCTCGACGGCGAAGGACAGGTCGCGGTATTCGACCTCTACAATGCGCTTCGCGAGCATGGCGGCGTGCTGCTCGCAGCCGCCGCCATGCCGCCGGCGCAGTTGAAGCTGCGCGAGGACCTTGCGACCCGGCTCGCCTGGGGCCTCGTCTACCAGGTCCATCCGCTCACCGACGAAAGCAAGGCGCAGGCGCTCGCGGACCGCGCCGCGAGCCGCGGCTTCCAGCTTGCGCCCGAGGTGTCCGATTTCCTGCTGACGCGGGCGCGACGCGACCTGCCCACGCTGCTCGCCACGCTCGATGCGCTCGATCGCTACTCGCTCGAGACCCGGCGTCCGGTTACCGTTCCGCTTGCGCGGGAGCTGCTGCACGGCGCCGGCCGGCCGGATGCGGAATCAAGGATGGGGGATGCGGCGGCAGGGGCGTGCGATTGAACCAGCGGCTGGTCCTGTTCGATCTGGACAATACGCTGCTCGCGGGTGACAGCGATTTCGAGTGGGCGCAGTTCCTGATCGAGCAGAGCGTGCTCGATCGGGAGGTGTACGAAGCGCGCAACCAAAGCTTTTACGACCAGTACCGTGCCGGCACCCTGGACATCCACGCGTTCCTCGATTTCCAATTGAAGCCGCTGTCGCGCCACCCGCGGGAGCAGCTCGCGGCCTGGCGTCGCGAGTTCATGGAACGCAAGATCCTCCCCCTGATCCGGGAAAAGGCGCGCTCCCTCGTCGAGCGCCACCGCGGCGACCTGCGAGTCGTGATCACGGCGACCAACAGCTTCGTCACCGCGCCGATCGCGCGCGAGTTCGGCATCGCTGAGCTGATCGCGACCGAGCCCGAGGAGCAGAACGGCGAGTTCACCGGGGCGGTGCGCGGCATCCCGTGTTTTCGCGAAGGCAAGGTCGCGAATCTCGAAGCCTGGCTCGCGCGGCGCGGCAGCTCGCTCGCCACGTGCCCTGAATCCTGGTTCTACAGCGATTCGTTGAACGACCTGCCGTTGCTCGAGCGCGTGAGCCACCCCGTTGCCGTGGATCCGGACGAGACGCTGCGGGCGCATGCCGGGCGCCGCGGCTGGCCGATCATCACGCTCGAGTAAGGATCCTGTGATCAGGCGTTTCCTGGGCAAGGTTTTCTCCGGGCAGCTGTTCGGGCCGGCGCAGCCGAAGGTCATCGCGCTCGGCGCGCATGGTGTCGGGCGCAATGCGATCAGCTCCTGCGCGCTGCGCACGACGCAGACGCTGCAGCGCCACGGCTTCGCGGCCTTTGTCGTCGGCGGCGCGGTGCGCGATCTGCTGCTCGGCCGCAGGCCCAAGGACTTCGACATCGCGACCGACGCTACGCCCGAGGAAGTGCGCGGGCTGTTCCGGCGCTCACGGGTGATCGGGCGGCGCTTCCGCCTGGTGCACGTGATGTGCGGGCCGGAGATCGTGGAAGTCTCCACGTT